>JBIKZR010000138.1:0-5626 GCA_044354635.1 Crocinitomicaceae bacterium
GTGAACTTGGAGAATTTGGATTAATTGATCATTTAACCAATAAATTTGAATTAAAAAATACCAATTCATTGCTGGGCGTTGGAGATGATGCTGCGGTTATTGCAATTTCAGATGAGGAAGTAATGTTGCTTTCAACCGACATGTTGATTGAAGGCATTCACTTTAATTTGATGTATATGCCGCTGAAACATTTGGGCTACAAAGCTGTCGCAGTGAATGTTTCGGATATTTGTGCCATGAATGGTACCGCAGAACAAATTACAGTTTCACTCGCTGTTTCTAGTCGTTTTCCACTCGAGGCATTGGAAGAATTATACGATGGTATTCGAATTGCATGTGAAAATTACAAAGTCGATTTGGTTGGTGGCGATACAACTTCTTCAACTTCCGGATTAATTATTAATGTTTCCGTTGTTGGAAGAGTAAAAAAAGAAGAAATCACGTATCGCAGTGGTGCAAAGGAAATGGACTTGTTAGTCGTAACAGGTGATCTTGGTGGTGCATA
This sequence comes from Crocinitomicaceae bacterium, assembly GCA_044354635.1. Taxonomy (GTDB): domain Bacteria; phylum Bacteroidota; class Bacteroidia; order Flavobacteriales_D; family Crocinitomicaceae; genus M0103. The sequence goes on from JBIKZR010000138.1 coordinate 506, forward strand.
CATTGGGTTGCAGGTTTTGGAACGAGAAAAAGAAGTTTTCAAGGCTAATCCTACAATTCAGCCAGACTTGGATGGACACGATTATATCATTGAACGCCAGTTAAAACCAGAAGCACGAAAAGATATCATTGGCTTTTTGAAAGAATTGGAGGTCGTTCCAACTTCCATGATCGATATTTCTGACGGCTTGGCATCCGAAATCATTCATTTGTGCAAGGCGAGTAACGTTGGATGCTATGTGTACGACGAGAAAATTCCAATTGATGCAAAAACGTCTATGATGGCGATTGATTTTAATTTAGATCCAAGCACGTGCGCATTGAATGGCGGGGAAGACTATGAATTATTATTTACGATTAAACAATCGGATTTTGAAAAAATCCAATCCAATCCTAACATGACTGTAATTGGACACATTACGGATGCAACGGATGGAATCTACTTTATTGATAAAAATGGTTCCGCATTGGAGCTAGAGGCGCAAGGTTGGAAACACTTCTGATGTAGGTATTTAAAATTACTGTTAGACAAGTTTTCACGAGATTTTTCTGTACATTAAATTGTATTTCTCTTTCAGTAAAGCGGTGAAGGGTCTTTTTTTAAATTTCGATTCTGCCCAAGTCATAAAATCAAAATATTCCATTGCCAGTCCTTCAAAAGAATCCTCTTTTATGTCTGCTAAATCCTGGTATAATTCCTCCCACAGAACTTGAGCGTCCAGCGCATTGGAGCATTTTATCCTTTTGGAAACAAATTGCAGAAAAACCTTTTCAAAGGTGTACAGTCGGTTTCGAGATTTCAAAAATCGTTGTGTATTTTTCAACGCATACGGCATTAATTGGTCGTGTTTCATTTCTAGATGAACCAAAAGATCCAAAATATGGGTATAGGACAGAATATCCTCACTTTCATCCAAATCGGAAGTTTCGTTTAAAATAGCATTTATCCATTTTAGAGCTGCGGAATAATTGCCATTTCCGAGTTGAATTGTGGCCAATTTAAACTGAATAAAGGCTTTTCTAACAGGTGATATTTTCTCTCCAAAAATCCTTAAACCGCGTTCTACAATTGGAATAAGTTCCTCCGCTTTGTCGTAATCTCCGCGGTGGGTTAATAAACTCAACTCAATACTGGATGAACTTGCAAAAAGCTTTATTTCTAGATCTTCGGTATGCAAAGCTTCAAATTTTGAAGGAATTGCCTTGAGTTTCTTTAAAAATCCCGAAGAATCCTGGTTGTAACCCAATTTTTCAGAAACATAAATGGCATTGGTCAAAAGGGAAAAATAGGAATTTAAGTTATTTTCTATTGCTCCCTCGCGCTCGTCGAAAGTACTGAGATTTGCCTTCAAATAAATATAGCTTTTTTCCATATCACCAACAGCAAACCAGTAGGCACTATAAATATGGTTATATAGATAAGCAGATTCAAACGGCAAGTGGTTGGTTTCCGCTAACATTGGTGCGTCTGCAATAATCGCATCATAGGCAGCGCATTCTTCTTTTGACCGGGCTTTTCCTTTTCGTGCCAATTGAAAAAACAAGTTACTTTTAATCTTCCAAAGTAAATTGTACCGTTCGATTTCTAGGCTTAGTTTACCGTCTTTCTCTAAAATACTATTCAATTCTACAGCAGAAATATCCGAATAGCCATTGTTTTCGATAAGTCTTTTTTGTTTTCGTCGTATTTCTGTCAAAAGAATATATTTCTCATTTTTTTCTGCCAATTTTTCCGCGCTGCGCAGTACTCTGCTACTTTGGTCGTAAAGTGATTTGGCATATAAAATATCGGAACTATGTATGAGTTTGAATAATTGTGCATCAATAGAAGAAGCAGTATAAAAGGCATCCAATGCGGAAAGAATGTGATTGTAAAGCCTTTTTTTTGTGATTGAAAAACGATGGAGAAAGGCCTCGTTCTTAAATTCAGTAAAAATTATGGATTCATCGTAGGACACTTGTTTATCAATAAAATCAAATAAGCGCACGTAATTGTTCTCTTCTCCAATAGTATGGCGAGAGGACAAAAGTTTAAAGTACCTTTTTTCTGATTTTGTAAGGGACTTTATCAGCTCGAAAAGTGTGTCTTTTACCTTTGTAGACATGTATATTAAGTTTTAGAAACTATTCTCATTAAACTAATATACTAAAAGGATTTATCCTTTTCAAGTAGGACTTTTGAAATGTATGGATTATTGAGTAAACGGAAATTATAGAAACAAAAAAAAGCCCTACAATGCAGGACTTTCAGAAGTGTTTGTTTATTAATTCTTTTTACGGGTATTTTCGTCTTTATCGTTGTTTGGATCTGTAATTCCACCGCTGCCATCCGAAGTGCTATTTACAACAGAAAAATCAGTTGAAGTTGTTTTCCAAGTTGGAATTTGATTTAAATTTTCAGAAGCTGGCTGAACTGATTGTTTACTGCAGGATACAGCAAAAAAACCAATTGTAACAAGACTTATGTAAATTACTCTTTTCATTTTCAAAACTTTACAGACACAAATATAAAATATTAAATCTAATTATCCAAATTATCGACCGAGAATTTAAGAATCACGATTGTTCCCCGTACAGAGTTATCCGTATCAAAGAGTTGAGTAGGTCCAATAAGTTCAAAATGGCGTTTTGATATTTTCTGCAAGAGTTCAATTCGTTTGGTTGTTATTTCCATCCCTTGCGAACGATGGTCTCCATTATAATCGATTTTATTGGAGATACTAATGTCTATACCGATGCCATTGTCCTCTATTTCAATAATTAAAAGATCTCCTTGCAATGAAATTCGGATTTCAATAGATCCTTTTTTGGATTCATCGGGTAAAATTCCGTGAATGATGCTGTTTTCGATAAATGGCTGCAACATCATAGCCGGAATGATTAGCAATTCAGCATCGATAGTAGCAGCTGTGGAAATGGAATAGGAAAAACGGTCTTTAAAGCGCATCGATTCGAGGGAAAGATATAAGTCGAGGCGTTCCAATTCTTGACTAAGTGCAACTTCGTTACCGTCCTCCGAAGAATCTAGGTTTTTACGTATCAATTTTGCAAAATTTGTCAGGAATTTATTTGCAGAAAGTCGGTCCTGTGTGTTGATGAAAAACTGAATGGAATTTAAGGAATTGAAAATAAAATGTCTATTCATACTAGCATTCAATGATTTTTGCTCAAGAGAAAGCAGTCGCGCGCGGTACGTCATTTTTTCTTTTTCATTTTTTTCTCGTTCCCTTTTTAGGCGAAAAAGTAGAATTTGATACAAGCTAAAAGCAAAGATTGCTAGCACACTCAAAATAAACCACCAAGTGCTGTAAAATGGCTGTTTTACAGTAAAAGGGAATGAAAATTCTTTCGACACAGCGCCTCTTGAGTCGATACTTCTTCCATGTAAAATGTAATTCCCAGCAGAAAGTCCATTAAAGGTAATGGTAGTGTTGGCGTATAGTGGCGACCAAGTTATATCTTGTCCTTCCAGCCAAAATTGAAACTGTATTCCTGGATAATTTGCGAGTGAAATACCTTCTGTTTCAAACGTTAAATTATTTTTTGAATAGGGTAGACGCAAGTTTTTGGGTAAGCCGTTTTCATCTATTCCGTCGGCATATTTCAAAAAGTCAATCTTTTGGTAATTGATTAAAATATTTTTTAAAATTAGTAGCGGGGAAGAATATTTTTCTGCGGTAGTAGAGGTGAAATAACTCACAAGACCAGATGCCGTTCCAAACCATAATTTTCCTTTACTATCGATGAAACTTGAATTGATGTTGGTTTCTAGATTCACAAGGCCATCAGCCAAACCATAATTCGTTACATGTGGGCTTTGCTCCTTTAAGTTGGATAAGATAAAAAGTCCATTATTCGTTCCTACGTATAGTTTTTCATTGGAATAATTAATAAAGTTTATAAAGTTAGAGGATGGAAAGGAGGAAAACGGAACTTGTTCCAGTTTGTTGTTTTTCCATCGAAACAATCCTTCTTCTGTTCCAATCCAGAGGCAATTTTCGGAATCTGTTGCCAAAGAATAAATCGTTTTGTTTAAAAGATAGGTATTTTCAATTTTTGAGCCATTTATTTTAAATAATCCTTTATCTGTTGCACAAAAAATGGTTTTTCCAATCGAACAAAAATCGCGAACCGTTCCGATTTCCTGGTTCTTCATTAAGGTGAATTTTCCGTTTCGATAGAGAGAAACGCCATCGCTTCCGCCGATATAAAAGGAGGTGCTGGAAATCTTATGCATCGCAGTAATATAATCGCCTGGAAGATTATCTTCAGCATAAAACACACGAGCCACTTGTGCATTTTTCAAGGCTACTAGCCCAAAACCAGTTCCAAACCAATTGTATCCATCTACTTCGAGCACAGATGCCCAAACGGTATTATTGTTTTTAATTAAAATAGGCGTTAATTTCTTGTTTTTTGACATTTTCATTAAGCCTTTGTCGTAGCTTCCAAGCCAATAATCGCCATTGCTATTTTGGTTTACTGAAAGAATCAAATCTGAATTCAATCCCGTTTCTTCATTGTAATAAAGGAATTTCTCACCTGGGAACCGCAGCAATCCTTTTCCTTCGCTACCCATCCAAATGTTTCCTTCTCGGTCTTCAAAAATGGAACGCATACTTTCCATTGGGAGTCCGTTGGTGCGGTTAAGTTTGAGCGTGATTTTATCTTTTTTTATGCGGTAAACGCCATCGTTTGAACTTACCCACAAATTCCCTTTGGAATCGATTAAACTCGTTTTTAAAGTTTGCAGAGAATCAATACTTTGGATGCTTTTTATGTTTTGATTATCCATTTGCATTTTTAGTAAGCCATTTGCAAACGTTGTGATAAATAGTTCATCGCCCTTAAATTGTATGCTGGACACAGAATAGGTTTCCGTGTTTTTTATTCGCGTAAACTTTTTTAAATTGGAACTTGTTAAAATTCCGCCACGCGTTCCAATCCACAATTTTTCTTTGTATACCGCTAAATCACGAATGCGAAAATCTTCTTCGTTGGATAAAGGAATTTTAAGAAGCTTGTTATTTTTCAACTCAAACAATCCACCGCCATTTGATGCGATAAGTATCCGATTGTTAAATTTAATAATGTCTGAAACATTGGTCGTTTTGAATTCTTT
>JBIKZR010000139.1:0-5563 GCA_044354635.1 Crocinitomicaceae bacterium
GATATTCGAAGTTTTCGAACTAGGCTTTCTCCAACGAGAAGGCCTTTTTTTATTTTAGACAATGGCTGCACAAAGAAAAAAAACGCAAATTCAGAATCTCCGACCTCGGAAAACGAAGAAAAAGAAAAAAAGTAATTTTTCTACGGCTTTACTATTTTTGATTTTACTGGCACTTGGAGGCATTGGAATCGGCTACTATTATTTCAAAAAAAAATCACAATCTGTTCTACGCACCGAAACGATTGCATCCATTCCTGAAGGATTTTCTTCTTTCGGAATTGACATTTCGCACCACCAAGGAAGAATTGACTGGCAAAAGCTTTTTGTAACAGAACGATTCGATACAATCATTCACTTTGTATATTGTAAAGCAACAGAAGGGGAAAACCATTTGGACACGGAGTGGGAAAATAATCGAAGAGTACTTCGTGAAATAGGCATTCCACATGGTGCGTACCATTTTTTTAATTCAAAATCAAAACCGCGTCCACAAGCACAGCATTTTTTGGCACATTGGAAGTCCGAAGAAATGGATCTTCCTCCCGTTTTGGATGTCGAAAGCGAAGGCTTCTCCGACGCTGACCTAATCGCTAAGATGAAAATCTGGTTAGAAGAAGTCGAAGCTGCAACAGGCATGCGACCATTAATTTACTGCTCATTGCATTATTTTGAAACAAAATTTGCTGCGGATTTTAAAGACTATAAGTTTTGGATTGCTGCTTACAGTCGCAAACCAAAATGCATAGAAGACAGCAGAATTATTCACTGGCAATATTCAGAAACAGGAGAATTACCTGGCTTTAGTGAACACGTAGATTTTAATGTCTCCAAAATACGCTACAAGTAAACTGCTCTTTATTTAGCCTGCGGATATTACAATTTTTCTATGATAAAATCTGTCCTACGGTTCATCGCTCTATTGGTTTCGGAGGTGTTTTCCACTTTGGGTTGCGTTTCGCCAAATCCTTTAGACGCGAGTCGATTTGCCTGAATTCCTTGCGAAATTAGATAATCTTTAACAATCATTGCCCGATTTTCTGAAAGCGTACGATTCTGATTGTCCTCGCCAATATCATCTGTATGCCCTTGAATTGTCAATTGAATGGTAGGATTATCTTTTAAATACCGTGCAAATCCTTTTAGAATAAACTTGGATTTATCGTTTAAAATTGCCGAATTGGTTGCGTAAAGAATATCGTTGATCGTGTAGGATTCGCCTAATTTCAGTTCTTTCACATTTAAATCATTTCCTCGAATTACCAACTCATCCGTTTCAAAAGATTCTTTGGAAATTAATTTAGAATCGAAAGCGTGATTTTCCTTTTTAACGGTAACCATTACGTCTTGTTTCTTTTCGGTTTTCACCACAGCGGCATATTTTCCATCGTCACCATTTACCTTTATTTTTGTCACCTCATCCGAACCAGAATAAGAGATTTCTATTGCAGCATCGGTAACTGGATTACCATTTTCATCTTTCAACTCCCCTTTTAAAATATGCACAGCTTTAGGACGTGCTTCTTCATAAAGTTCAAAGGAATAGATATTCCAGTTTCCCCCAACTCTCGAAGAATAATAAGCGAGATTTCCATCTGTTGAAACGAACAATCCAATTTCATCTTCTTTTGAGTTGATTGGATAACCAATATTCTTCGGTTCCGACCATTTCCCATTTTCCTCGCGCATGTAAAAAACATCCAAACCACCAACCCCTTTTCGTGTATCGCTCGTGGAAGAAACAAAATACAAGGTTTCACTATCTTGGTGTAAAAACGGACTTTTATCTTTTCCGTCGGTATTAATTTCATCGAAAGGACGAGCATCACCCCACGTGCCATCTTCTTTCCTTTTGACAATGTAAATATCGTTATCGCGCGAAGTTGGTCTGGCCACCGTGTAAAAAAGCGTATTTCCATCTGCAGAAAGAGAAGGCTGCGCTTCCCAACCATCTTTTGTATTGATTCCTGCGCCCATGTTTACTAAATTAGACCAGACAAAATCATTTCCGCCTTCACCAGAACGCTGGTATTGTGCAGTATATAAATCACAATTCAAATATTCCTGGCCATAAACGATTTCCTTTTTACATGCACAGATAATCATTTCCTTATTATCAACGGATAAAGTTGCAGCGCCATAATTCGTAAATTCGCCAGTGTTAAATGGGCGTTTCAAAGGTTCACCGGAATTAAAGGCTGATTTAGCATCTGAGCGTTTTGAAAAGGTAAATTCTTCCACAATATTCGAGCGTATATCTCCAAAGTTTGCTCTGTCTAGTTTTCTTGTATAAAAGATTAACTCATTATCGGGCGAAATCATTGGGAAATATTCATCCTTATCGGAGCTTACATTTTTCACTATCGAAGGGGAAAATGGCACTTCGATAGCTAAAACTTCCTGTTCCAATTTACTATCTTTCAATACCTCGTTCACATCTCCCATTTTTTTAGAATAATCCTCTGGGTATCTAGAATTATCGGAATGCTTGAAATTTTTAAACGCTTCAAACCACTTCATTGCCTCCGTTTTATCCAATTGCGTATAGTTTATTACTCCGAGATAATAAGAACAATTTGCGTGGTAATCCACACAGTGTTCCAATGCCGTTTGAAACAGTTCTTCCGCTTTTACAAAATTTCGATCTCCCATTGCAGGATTTGGCTGTTCTTCATAGTTTTTCAGACCCATTGTATACGCAAACATGGCATATTCGTAATACACCATTGCGTTTTCGGGAGCCAAAGCAATTGCGGCAGAAAAATTAGTAATTGCACTTTTGGTATCGCTTGATTTTTTAGCTGTTTCCAGAAGTTTTAGTGCTTTTTTTTCTGGTGGTAAACACGATTCATCTTCTTCCTGCGAAAAAGAAATGAAAGCCTGCGAGAAAATAACAACTAGAAAATAAACGTATTTCATATGGTACTAAAAATAACGATTTTTATTGGATAATTTCAAACAAGCTCAAATTTCACACCTAAAAGGTATATCGAAAAAAGGCTGGAAAGGTTACATAAAACGTCGGAAATATTCAATGCTACAAGCAGCTAAATTTAGAGGGTAAACCGATAGTTGCATCCCTCTCCATTGCAAGATGGAGTAATTTGTATTTTGACAGGGAATAAATGTTAATTTTATCTCAAATTACTTTACATATGAGACGAATAATATACTTAACGCTTCTTTTAACAGCGTATTCTACAAGCAGTATTGCACAAAAAAAAGATGCGAAAACTACTGCAGTTTCTCCATTATTTGATGCTTCAACCGTTTCTGGTCTAAGTTTTCGTTTGGTTGGACCAGCCTTAACAAGTGGGCGGGTTTCAGATATTGCAATTCACCCTGAAAATGCTAACAAATGGTATGTTGCAGCTGCATCAGGTGGTGTTTGGTTTACCGATAACCACGGAACATCTTTTTCTCCAATATTTGATGACTACGGTTCATTTTCCATTGCTTGTGTTGAACTAGCGCCTTCCAATCCATCAACCGTTTGGGTTGGAACAGGTGAAAATAATAACCAGCGTTCAGTTGCCTATGGCGATGGTGTTTACAAATCCGTCGATGGTGGAAAATCGTTCACCAACATGGGTTTGAAAAATTCCGAGCATATTGGGAATATTCTGATTCACCCAAAAGATGAAAATATTTTATGGGTTGCAGCTTACGGACCTGTTTGGAGTTCTGGTGGCGAACGAGGCGTTTACAAATCTCTTGACGGCGGAAAGACATGGGATAGAACGCTTTATATTTCAGAAGAAACTGGGATTTCCGAAATTGCAATTGATCCGTTGAACCCAGAAATTTTGTATGCTTCCGCGCACCAGAGACGCCGACACGAATGGACATATATTGGCGGAGGACCTGAGTCTTCCATTTATAAATCAACAGATGGTGGAAAAACATGGCGTGAAATCTCTGATGGACTGCCAAAAGGAATGATGGGAAGAATTGGAATTGCCGTTTCACCAGCAGACGCAAATTATGTTTATGCGATTGCAGAAGGGCGCGGAGACAAAGGTGGTTTCTTTCAATCTACCAACAAAGGAGAAACTTGGTCTAAAATGTCGGGATTCACGACCAGTGGAAATTATTACCAGGAACTAATATGCGATCCAAAAGACAAGCATAAAGTTTTTGCAATGGACACGTATTTGCACCATACGGAAGATGGTGGTAAGAATTTTGTGCCAACTGGCGAGCACCAGAAACATGTCGACAACCACGCTTTATGGATTGACCCAACTGATACGGATCATTGGATAAATGGCACAGATGGTGGGATTTATGAAACGTATAACCACGCAAAACAGTGGAAATATTATTCTAATTTACCGTTAATTCAATTTTATAAAGTCGTTACAGATAATGCGAGCCCTTTTTATTCCATTTACGGCGGAACACAAGACAACAATTCAATGGGCGGACCTTCCGTAACAACAAATGTTGCAGGAATACTAAACTCGGATTGGTATATTACAAATGGCGGAGATGGTTTTGAATCTGCTACAGATCCTTCCAATCCAAACATCACTTATGCGCAGGCGCAATACGGCTGGTTGGTTCGCTACGACAAAGCTTCTGGCGAGAAAGTGTACATACAGCCAATTCCTGGAAAAGGCGAAGCAGCTTACCGTTGGAATTGGGATGCGCCCCTTTTGGTTTCTCCTCACGATCCAAAAACATTGTATTTCGCAGCGAACAAAGTATTTAAAACAAGTAATCGCGGGGACGACTGGAATACTATTTCTCCAGATTTATCGCAACAAATGGACAGAAACACACTGGAAGTAATGGGGCAAGTTTGGTCAATCGATGCCGTAATGAAAAACGCTTCTACCACGATTTATGGCAATATAGTTGCCCTAGACGAATCGCCAAAGAAAAAAGGTTTGCTGTATGCAGGAACAGACGATGGGTTAATTCAAGTTTCTGAGAACGATGGACAAGCGTGGTTCAAAATTTCTGAATTCAAGGATATTCCAAAAAACACCCGTGTGAATATGCTTACAGCATCACTGCACGATGAAAATGTAGTCTATGCCGTTTTCAATAATCACCGATCTGGCGATTTCAAACCGTATGTCTTTAAAAGTTCCAACAAAGGTAAAACCTGGACTTCAATTGCTTCAAATTTACCAGAAAGGGGTTCTGTTTATTGTCTTAAGCAAGACCATGTTGATCCAAAATTACTTTTTGCAGGAACGGAATTTGGGGCATATTTCTCAATAAATGAAGGCGAAACTTGGACAAAACTTTCCGGTTTACCAACGATTGCCGTGTACGACTTAGATATTCAAAAACGAGAAAACGATTTAGTCGCTGCAACATTTGGTCGCGGAATGTATGTTTTGCACAATTACACTCCTTTGCGTGATTTAAATAAAGAAATTTTAGCGAAAAAAACGCATTTATTTCCTGTTAAAGAAGCTTTATTGTACATTCAATCCGATCCATTAAGCTTGGAAGGAACAGGATTTCAAGGAGCAAATCTTTGGTCGGCACCAAATCCTGAATTCGGTGCAGTATTTTCGATTCACGTAAAAGAGGATTTCAAAACACTAAA
>JBIKZR010000140.1:0-5547 GCA_044354635.1 Crocinitomicaceae bacterium
AATTCCAGTTCTTTTTTCAATGTCCGCTTTCATGATATCGTATTTTTCAGGCACAATCAAGTCAATTCGCTCATAATTGATTGTTTTGCGCGTTTCGTGTTTTACAAGCCATAAATTTTCTAATCCATAAGTCAATAACACAACTGTAATATTGATTATTGCCATTTCAGCGATACTAATGTTGTTAGAAGCTAAAGAATTAACAACGCTAATTCCAATGATCAAAAACAGATACGTCATTTCTTTGATTTCAATGGCATCTGTTCGGTAGCGAATTATTCCAAAAATAGCGAATAATCCAAGTCCCATTCCGGTATCGATATCCAATTTCTTCAATCCAAAACACAAGAAAAAAGTTATTGTTCCAATCAAATAATAGGTAAAAAGGTAATCTTTACGTTTTGTTTTTGGATAATACAGATAACGAATTAGAATCGTTAAAAATGTCATGTTTACGAGTAAACGCAGCAATAATACGTAGGCATCTTCGCTGAAAAGTTGAATACCTAGATCTTTATTTTGTTTCGCTAATGGTAATATGAAATCAAGCAGCATGTGAGTTTATTTTTTTTAGTTTTAATAGTTTCTTTTTGAAATTGTTGAATTTTAGTGCCGTCCCACCATAAATCTCGATAGATCCGATGCAATATTTACTCAATCGGTAGGGACGAATACATTTTTGTTTCATTAAAGCATAGAAAGCGGAGTTACGGTTAACATTTTCTTGTTTTAATTCAGCAATAATTAAATTTTCAAAATTTTGGAGGTGATTTTCCCATTTGAATGTAATATCGAAATCCAGTGTAAGTCGCTCGTTTTCTAATTTATTCACCAAAGTAAGGCGGTGAAAAGAATTCCACATTACAGGACGAAGTTCTTTGTTGTTCTCGGTAATACTTTCGATGAATTCTTGGTGGTTTTCAGAAAGTTCAGTCGGAATAACGTCTACTTTGATGCGACTTTTATCCGTTCGACCTTTGAACTTGTGTTTTATTTCCAAAAAAGAAAGGTTGGAATCCACGTATTTTCGAAAGCGAACTTTGAACCGGTTGGTTCTACCATTGTGGTGGTCTTTGAAAAAAGAAAATTGTGCGTCGTCAAAATACAGACTTTCATAACGTGGAGTGCGTGTATTTTCAATCTCTAAAATACGGTAGTGCTCAGAAAGGGCCGGAAGGAAGTCTAAAAATTCGTGAATGGAAAATGCAAATTTAGTATCAACTCGATTCATAAGTTTCACGCGATCCATTTCCATAAGGGTAATAGGCTCGAATAAACTTAGTAAATGACTGATTTTTTGAGTTAACATTAACTCAAAGTTAAATTTTTGTTTTAATACCACAATGTATAAGACGTTTATTTCGTAGAAAGTTTGTGCTTTTAATAAAAAGCTAATATTTTAATTTATTTTAAATTAAGACACTTGTTTTTAGCATTTGCAATTTTTATTTAGATTTTCCCTTAAAAATAAAGGGGTTTTTGCAATTGCGATAAGAAAATTAAAATAAAATGCATTAGTTTTTTTTAAACTAAGAAAAAATAAATATCTTTGTAATGAAATTTTACTAAACACTCTACAATGTATAACCTTTTGCAATTAAACAAATCTAAACTGAAACAGGAATTAATAAATTCTTTTTCATACAAATCACTTTTTCTAATTTTTTCTATTTTTTCTCTTTATGCAGTGAATGCGCAATTTTATGTAAAGGGAACGTTGCATATAACAAGCAGCGTTATAAATTTAGAACCTAGTTTTATTGTTGAGTCAACAGCTGCTTTTACCAATAACGGAACAGTCGAAAATAAAAGCGCAACTACTGTTCTTTCAAATACTAACCCAATATCAGGAACAGGTTCCTTGAAATTTTCCGGTTCTGCAGCTCAAACGATTGATGGGAACAATTCTTCAATTGATTGCAACGTAACCATTAATAATTCAAATGATTTAGAAATTGTAACTTCCGCGCTTGTGGCCATACCGGCAACATCAAATGATTTTCAGTTGGGGGGGGCTTTAACGTTTACTACTGGAAATTTGGTTACAGGTGAAAATAATAGAGTTGTTTTTAAAGCTGGTTCTAGCTACACGAATCAAGCAGATAACAAACACATAGTTGGCTGGTGTAAAAAAATCGGAAATACAGCGTTTGTTTTTCCGATAGGAACTGGAGCAAAATTGCGTACAACTGGAATTTCAGCGCCAGCCGTAACTACAGATGCTTTTGAATGCAAATACTTTTATACTAATCCTCATTCTTTATATAATGTGACATTAAAAGATGCAACTTTAAATAACGTTTCCCAGTGCGAGTATTGGATGTTAAACAAAACTGCTGGATCATCAACCGCAACAGTTACCTTATCTTGGGACAATGTATTTTCTTGTGGTGTTACAAATCCTGCTGATTTACGTGTAGCGCGCTGGGACTCAGGATTAACAAAATGGGTAGATCATGGTAACACAAACTATACAAATAATTCAGCTGCAGGAACCCTAGAATCTTCTGCTGCGATTGCGATAACAAACTTCAGTCCATTTACACTTGCTTCAGTAGGAACGGCTAATCCACTACCAGTTGAATTAATAGCGTTTGATGCAATTTGCGAAGACGGAAACGTAACGATGCATTGGTCAACAGCTTCGGAACACAATAATGCTTACTTTACAATTGAGCGAAGTATGGATGCTCTAAATTGGGAAAATATGACTTCTTCTGCTGGTGCAGGAAATTCAACACAATTATTACAGTATAACTGGATGGATACAGAGCCAATTCGTGCACCACGTTACTACCAATTGAAGCAAACGGATTTTGATGGTGCTTTCACGTATTCTGAATTGGTATACGTAAAAGATTGTTCACTAGCGGATAATAGTTTAACTATTCTTCCAAATCCAGCGAGTGAATACGTTCAACTTTCCTTGAGTAACGGAAAAATAAAGAGTTTTCAAGTAATGGATTCTCGAGGACAAGTAGTGGCGGAACAATCCTTCGAAGATCAAACTTCATTTTATGATCTTGGAATTTCTTCTTTTCAACAAGGTGTTTACTTGGTATATGTTTCAACTGATTCCGGTAGTTTCATCGAGAAGTTTGTGAAGATTTTTTAAGGAGTAATTTAGATAAGAAGAATTTTTTACAGCCATTTTTTTAGGAAAAAAATGGGTGTAAAAATAAGGTTGTTCTACAAATTCCATTTTATAAAATCTTGCTTAAATTTAACTTCATGCATAAATACACTCGGATTCCACCAAAGTTCAAGTTACTAATTATTTCTTTTTTATTTGGGTGTAGTGCTTTTTCTCAGCATACCATTTCAGGAGATTTCCCTTATTTAGTAGGACAATACGTTCGTTTAACCGCATTTAAGGATTTTGGAACGTATACAATTGATAGCGTAAGAGTTTCTGAAAAAGGAACATTTTTGTTGCGCTACAATCTACCCAATAATGAAATGGGAATGGGTTATTTGTCTGCAGAGGACAACAAAGCCTATTTTGTGGTTTTAGCCAACGAGGATATACAACTAAAAGGGGAAGTTTTAAGTTTTCCCGAAACAATAGTCTGTTTGAAAGGGAAAGAAAACCAATTGTTTATTCAATATGCTTCCGAGCATCCAAAACGCCAGCAGGCACAAAGCGCTTGGGATTATTTGAATAAATTATACCAGCAAGACAACTTGTTTTTGAAGGAGAAAAAAGCGGCTCGATTAGTTGAGAAAGAAATCAATCGCATCCACAAAGAAGATCAAAATTTTCTTTCGGATTTAAGTCTGGAAACCTATATTTCATGGTATTTACCTGTTCGGAAATTGGTGAGTTCGGTTGCAACGGTAGCGCAAAATCGTCCAGCTGAAATCCCTGCAACGATAGCCGCATTTAGAAAATTGAATTATTCAGATCAAAGGTTCTATTCCAGTGGCTTGTTGAATGATGCACTGGAAAGCCATTACTGGTTGCTGGAGAATATGGGAAAATCTTTGGATTCCGTATTTATTGAAATGAATACTTCCACGGATTACTTGCTCCAAAGCGTTCAACACAATGCTGAAAAATACAATTCCCTGACTATTTTTCTATTCAATCTTTTGGAAAGCCATAGCTTGTTTGCTGCTTCAGAATACTTAGCATTGAAAGTGTTGAATCAAAATAGCTGTGTCGTTGAAGAAGGTATAGCAAATCAATTGGAATCCTATCGAAAGATGAAAGTTGGAAATACAGCTCCGGACATTCAATTCAGTGCGGATGCAATTAAAAAAAGCAATGCGATTAATTCACCTAACAGCTTATCCGAAGTTCAATCTACGTTTAAATTGGTGTTTTTTGGAGCGAGCTGGTGTCCAATGTGCGTGGAAGAAATGACGCGTTTAATCCCTTTTTACGAAAAATGGAAAGCCAAAGGAGTGGAAGTTGTTTTCGTTTCGTTGGATACGGATAAAAAAGCATTTACCGATTACACAAGCACTTTTCCATTTATTAGCAGCTGCGATTTTAAAAAATGGGATACACCGGCAGCGAAATCCTACTATATTTCCGGAACGCCAACCTTGTTTTTACTGGATTCTAATCAAAAGATTTTGCTTAGACCAGTATCTTTGCAACAAATCGACTCCTGGTTGGATTATTACGGAAATAAATAAGAAAAACAGTTTCTTTCTTGTGCAGTTGAAGTAGTCTAAATCTGCTTAATTTCTTCGCTAAAGTGATTCCAATTCCTATTGGAGAAAAGTAAACGGAAATGTATCTTTGCAACATGAGAAAAAAAATCCTTCTTTTAGGTTCAGGTGAATTGGGAAAAGAATTCGTTATTGCTTGTCAGCGTTTAGGTCAATATATTATTGCGGTAGATAGTTATGCTGGTGCGCCTGCAATGCAAGTAGCACAAGAATTTGAAGTAATCAATATGTTGGATGGCGATGCTTTGGATCGCATCGTTGCAAAGCACCAACCAGATATCATCGTTCCGGAAATAGAAGCCATTCGAACGGAACGATTTTATGCATACGAAGCCCAAGGAATTCAAGTTGTTCCGAGTGCAAAAGCAGGTAATTTCACTATGAACCGAAAGGCTATTCGCGATTTGGCAGCTAAAGAAGTTGGTGTTAGAACCGCAACATACCGCTATGCCACTACTTTGGAAGAACTAAAAAGTGGTGTGCATGTTTGCGGAATGCCATGCGTTGTCAAACCACTGATGTCGAGCTCCGGAAAAGGACAATCCGTCATCAAAAAAAAGGAGGATATTGAAAAAGCTTGGAACTATGCTTTGGATGGTTCTCGCGGTGATTTAATGGAGGTAATTGTCGAAGGATTTATTAATTTTGAATACGAGATTACGCTTTTAACAGTTACACAAAAAGACGGCGAAACCTTGTTTTGTCCGCCAATTGGACACCGGCAAGAACGCGGTGATTACCAGGAAAGTTGGCAGCCAATGCCAATGGAACCGGCACATTTGAAAGAAGCGCAGCAAATGGCTACCGACGTAACAAAAGCGCTTGGTGGAGCTGGAATCTGGGGCGTTGAATTCTTTATTACCAAAG
>JBIKZR010000141.1:0-5516 GCA_044354635.1 Crocinitomicaceae bacterium
AGCATTCTCTGCTGTTTCATCCAACGTATAAATTAATTGACCTTTAGAAGTTGCCAAATTATACGCATAGAAATTTACGCCATCGTTGATAAAAAACGCGTTGGCATCTTTCCATTCCATTCCAAAAAAGGAAGTCAATTCGCTGTTCAAGGAAGTATTTACCGCTTGGATCGTAATTCGCTCCTCGTCTTTTTTACTTTGAACAGAGGAAGTATATAATACCTGGTAGTTTTTACTAAAGAAAGAATAACCATCTGTGTTTGGAATCCACTGAAATCCATTTATTCGATCAGGTCCATACACCCGATACTGACCAGAAACAGCATCTTTCAGGGTTAACGATTTTTTTTGAGAAAAAGTGAAAGTGGATAAAATTATCCCTCCAAAAAGTAAAATGTGTTTTAACATATTCGATTCTTTACGTTTTTTAGTATTAAAGCTTTTTTTGTGTTTGGGCGAATTAATTTCGTTTTATTACTGCATTAAAATAGTTTTCTACGGGCCTTCCAGCTGCGTAGCAAGCCAAAATTTCCTTGTCTAATGATTCCGACAAAACAAATTCCGGATCAAATTCCGTGTAAAAATACCATTGTTTATTAAAAATCAAGGGTTCTATTTCTGCCGCTGCTTTTAAATCTTTTGGAATAATCTTGTTCTTTTCACCTTTAATTTCCCCAAAAACATCCTTAAAAGAAGGATTATTGTAAGCTTCTTGAAACTTAGGAATATCCTTTGCTATAGCTTCTCTAACGGTTAGAAGATCTTCCTTGTCAATTTCATAAACTCCGCCATAAACGCGCACATGTTCTGGCCCAAATTCAAAATACACGCCATTTATAGCTTTACTTTTCTTTCCACCTGGTGCGATTACAGCAGAAACCATCATTTTGTATGGCATTTTATCTTTCGAAAATCTAACATCTCGGTTAATTCTAAAAATACAATCTTTCGCTTCTAAACTTTCAAAGGCAGGATTGGATTTGGCAAGTTGATCAATTAGATGTTGCACAAATTTTTTAAACGGTTCCTTCACCACATTCTCATACCTTTTCCGATTAATATCGAACCAGTCTTTGTTGTTATTTGGAGCCAATTCAATAAAGAACTGAAGGAAATCTGGAGAAAAAAATGCCATTTTAAAAGAATTTACTCAAAGTTAATAGAATTTAAGAAATCTTACTGTTTAGATTTCGGAACAATTAAATAACATTGAATTCTCTGCCAAAGGAATATTTTAAATACCTACTTTTACAAAAAAAAAATAGATGAAGCATATCTCACTTGCTAGTATTGAAAAAGCAATTAAAAAAGTTGACAATTTAGACGATGACGCTTTAGAAAGTTTATCTGAAATTTATGCAACAGCGCAACCAACTCTTTTAGGGTATGTAATGTCTGCGGCAATTGAATACCAGAACGATAAATTAGAAGGATTGCTGATTTACTATTATTGCCTTATTGGTGAATGTTTTGCGCAAGAAGGCGTTACCTTGAAAAATATTTCTGAGGATGATATTGACGCATTCGAAGAACCATATTTTGATATGTTGGATGCGTATTTTGAAAATGACGACGACGAAATTTTGGAAACCTTTTGCGATCAGCCGGAATTGGCTCAATTCATGGCGATGGAAATTTCCACAGAGGATGAAGACGGAACTTCATTGGACGATGAAACGGCTACACAATTATTTATTGTGACCTTGGCGATGATTACCTTGATGAACCGAGCAATCGAAGCATAAAAACAATTTTCGTTTCTACGTTATTCCTGCTGTAATCAACGCTGTATTTTATCTAATCTTTTTTAGAAGGTAGAAACTATTCTCAAGAATCACTTAAATTGCGGATTATTTTGCGTGGAAAGAATTCAAGAAAAACAAATACAATAGCCTATCTTTGCACAATGAATTATAACCAGGAACAAATCAGCAGTACGCTGCAAAATATAGGATTCAAAGAATTGAACCAGCTTCAAAGAGAGACGCTTGTTCAAGCGGAAAACGCTACTAATTTGTTGCTATTGTCGCAAACTGGATCCGGAAAAACATTTGCGTTTTTACTTCCTTTGTTCTTTAATTTAAAAGCGGAAACTAGCGGAATACAAGCATTGATTCTTGCTCCTTCCCGCGAACTTGCCATGCAAATTGAAAACGTTTTTAAATCCATGAAAACGAATTTCAAAGTGTTGACCTGTTACGGCGGTCATTCGATGCGGGTTGAAACAAATAGTCTGACCGAATCGCCGGCGGTATTAATTGGCACTCCAGGGAGAATTTGCGACCATATAACGCGCGGTAATTTAGACCTTAGTGAAATTGAACAATTGGTAATTGACGAGTATGATAAATGCCTAGAATTTGGCTTTGAAGATCAAATGAAATTCATTCACCAGGATTTAATTACTCTTAAAAGAACTACATTAGTTTCTGCAACTGAATTGGCTGAATTTCCCTCTTTTCTAGATTTCAATTCACCTGCAATCATTAATCAATTGGATTCGTCCCTTGAACCAGCGATTACATTTTGGAAATTTCCGGTTTCAACAAAAAACAAATACGATAGAATCTTTGATTTACTTTGTTCCTTCGATGGCGAGTTAACGATTGTATTCTGTAATTTCAGAGAAGCTACGGAAAACTTATCCGAATTTCTAGCCGAAAATGGTTATGAATCGCAAATCTATCACGGCGGATTGGAGCAAGAAGAACGAGAGCGGGCGCTAATAAAATTCAGAAACGGAACATGTCACACGTTGATTTGCACGGATTTAGGCTCTCGTGGGCTAGATATTCCTGAAATTCAGCACGTGGTTCATTTTCAATATCCAAACAGCAAAGAAGCATTTATACACCGAAATGGAAGAACGGCTAGAATGAAATCTAATGGATCTTCCTATTTATTGATTAATTCTGATGAAGAAACACCAGAATATATTGAGGTTCCAGAAATAGAATACACCTTTTCCAATCAAAATTCAATTCCCAAGGAAAGCGAATGGACAACCTTATATTTTAGCGGAGGAAAAAAAGATAAAATCAGTAAAATCGATATCGTTGGATTTCTTGGTCAAAAAGGCGGGTTAAAAAAGGAAGCGATTGGTTTAATCACAATTATGGACTTTTCCTCTTTCGTTGCGGTTAAACGTAAAAATGCACGCGCACTTCTAAATATAATAACAAAAGAGAAAATCAAAGGCAAAAAATTGAAAATTGCAATTGCAAAATAGCGGATGCAAGCTAATAATCTAAAGTAAACGAATTCCAATCTATAAAATACACAGTGATTTGTCCACTTTGGCGATAAGTTTTCCGATTATGCAATAAAATTGATTGGATGCTTCCAATACATCTGTAACAGAACCGATGTTTTTCGGGGCAACAGAGACCAATAATCCTCCATTCGTTTGAGGATCGCATAATGTCAACAAAGACTCACCTGAAATTCCTGAAACTTTTTGATTGTATGCCTTCCAGTTTCGCATCGTATTATCAGGATAAATCATTTGTGCGGCAAATTCAGCAACTCCATTTAGCAATGGAATTGCGTTGTATTGCAATTCTGCTGTTAATCCACTTCCTTCTGCCAACTCAATAGTGTGTCCTATGACTCCAAATCCAGTAACATCTGTCATTGCATGAACAGCTTCCAATTTGCCTAATTTCTCTCCAATTTGATTTAATTTACACAATTGCTCAACCAATTCCTCACTTTGCAATTCTGAGAGAATTCCACGTTTCATCGCCGCAGATAATATTCCCGAACCAATAGGCTTGGTAAGTATTAAAATATCCCCTTCTTGAGCGTCCGTATTTTTTTTTAAGTTCTTTTTTTCTACTATTCCATTCACAGATAAACCAAAAACAGGTTCTGGATTCTCGATGGAATGTCCGCCACCAATAGCAATTCCTAAACTAGCACAAATATCGCGCGCGCCACGCAATACTTCTGCAGCGACGGAGTTTGGTAATTTATCTGTAGGCCAGCCTAAAATACTTAAAGCCATTACTGGAGTTCCGCCCATGGCATAAACGTCACTTATTGAATTTGCAGCTGCAATTCTACCGAAATCATACGGATTGTCCACTATGGGCGTGAAAAAATCTGTCGTGCTCACTAAATATTGGTCATTTCCCATATCCCAAATTGCAGCGTCATCACCGCGCGAATTTCCGACAACCAATCCAAACTCATTGGAAGAATATTGATTTGCTAAGATTTCACCTAATGCTTCTGGCGGTAATTTGCAACCGCAGCCGCCACCTTTTGTAAAGGAAGTTAATTTTACCATATTATTTTTTTTCGTATTTTTTGGTTGAAAGCAAACTCGCTATTTCAGTATGCGTTAAACCAATTCCTTCTAACATAATAATTTCTGCTGCTTTGTTTTTTTCTAACCCAAAGAGGTATGCTTTATCGTAATAGACCAGCGCTATTTCAAATGCTTCGCGAATTTCACCATTTTCTAAGCATTCGATTGCTCTTTTTACATGCTGCGGCCCAAGCCTTTTTCCGATACGCTGCATAGAAATAATCAAATCAATCACAGGGAAACAGCTGTAATCCAGCATAATCTGGTCTAATCTTTCTTCAAAATCACGTATTAGAAAAATTTTACTGGACGATTTCATCTGGTTCCAAAAACCTTCTGGAATTACTCTACTTCCAACCGTTCTATTTTCATCTTCAATCCAGATTGTTTGAGTAGAATCCAGTTTGGCAATCGCTGTAAACAATGCATTTTCAAATTGTTCTTGCGAAGGTTGTTCCTTTAAACCTAAAGCACCAAAAGAAGATCCTCTATGGTTTGCTATCGCTTCCAAATCAATAACCTGCTCTCCTAATTCAGCTAATTTTTTTAAAACAACAGTCTTCCCTGAACCAGTTTTTCCGCCAAGAACTATAATATTTAATTCCTGATCAAATGTTTGGTGCACCAACCCACGAAAAGCTTTGTAGCCACCTTCAAGGAGAATAGATTCTAATCCATAAAAATGAAGTAAAAATGCATAAAATTGACTGCGCATTCCACCGCGCCAGCAATGCACGAGGATTTTACCATTTGTTGCCAATTTAACGCCTTTCTTCAAACGAACGCTCATCAGCGGACCAAGAAGCTCTAACCCTTTGTAAACAGCTACTTCGCGACCATTTTGTTTGTATAAAGTCCCTACGATTTTTCGTTGCTCGTTGGAAAGAATTGGAATATTAACAGCGTTGTGCATGTGCCCCATTTCAAATTCACTTTCACTTCGGACATCAAGAATTGGAAATGTTTTGGAAAGCTCTAAAAACGCTTGAATATTAACAGTTTTGGTCATTGGGTAAAGTTACGTGTTCATCGTTAGATTCAAAGACATAAGAAAAAAAAATGAGGCGAAAAGTTTCGACCTCATTTTAGAATTACCTTATTTGTATACTTTTATTTTTGCCAAACAATTCCGTCGGCTTCAAAACCCAAAACATATTTAGCTTCCGTAATCTGATCAATTTCTGCTTTACTTTTCCCTGCATCT
>JBIKZR010000142.1:0-5426 GCA_044354635.1 Crocinitomicaceae bacterium
TGCCGGAATCTCTAGTTGCCCATTTTGAATGGTAAAAGTGTTTTCGAGCGTTTCAAATTTCAAATCCACTAGTTTTTTTTCAAGGCCAAGAATGTTATTTTTCCCAATTGCAATTTTTGCAGATGGCGTTTTTAAACTTTCCGTAATGGATTTGAATGCTTCTACATTTTTTAATCTTCCATCCTGAATTTTAATGTAAACCTGCGATTTGATTGATTTTGAAATGATGCCGGACCGCAAATCAAATGGTGCCTCGAAGTATACTTCAGCGTGGGCTTTCCCAAAAATATTATTTTCACCAATTACTTCTTGGTTGAAATTGTCCCATTCGCGAAAAAGCTTTTTGAATTCGAGATTATTGGAAGATACGTTCGTTGTAACGTGAAATATTTCTGCAGTCCGCTCTTCAATTGTCAAATCTCCTTGGATGTCAGCTTGCGCATTCTGAAGCGAAATCGATGGGAAATAGATTTTTCGATTTCCAATTAACATATTCCCAGATAATTTTTTGAATTCGTGTTGTTCGTATTTTATTTCTCCCGCTTCCATGAATACTTGCCCATCGATATCTTCTGGCAAGATGAATTTTCGACCATCTTGAATTTTCTCTTCTTTGCTCGTTGTGCCCAAATCTTGGACATCGAGAAACTTACTTTTTATTTCTAAATCCGCTATTAAGTTGCCTTTTTGCTTAAAATAGTTTACAATATTTTTGAATACTCCGTTGAGTGCTAAATCGGATGCGCCAATTTTCAGTTCCACGTTATCAATTCCAGCTTCATCGTTCCGGAGATACAATGCACCATTTAAATTCTCGAAGGTTCGTTTGTCTTCATTTAGTTTGAGTTGGACATTCCTCATGCGCACTTCACCCTCGCAGGTTAAAATGGAATAATCCATCGTTTCGTTCTCTTTTGGAATACTTTGAATGTTAAAGTTGGTCTTAATGCCCAAATTCCCATTTATTTTTTCCACAAAAGGCAAGTGAAACAAAGAATGCAACATGGTTAGGTTAACATTACCAGTGCCGCTTCCGAGGTAATTTGGTGCTTCAAATTGTGTGATTTTTAAGTCACCCCTGAAAAGTCCTCCGGGTGTTAGGAAACGAATTTTTGAAAGTTTTAGGTATTCGTTTTCGACACCTCCCGCATTGGAGTATTGTCCGTTTAAATTTATCTTTCTAATTTTTAATTTCTTTTCAGGCTCCGTCAATGTACCATTCTCAACTCCAAAATCGCAGGAAATCGCAGGAATGGAAGTTGCTGTATTTTCCCCCTTCACGCTTAAATCAAAGTAAACTTTCCCTGTTCCCTCAAATTTTTTAATTTCATTGATTTGTGAAAACGAGAAGTTATTTGCAACGTCCACAAGTTCAATATCTTTGGAATGAGCTTCGAATTCCAAGTCGTTTGAAGTTACTTTTCCGCGAACCTGAAAAGGCAAATTGGATACGTAAACCATGGCTTTCGGAATCTCAAAAACACCAGTCTCCTGATTTACTTGTATGTCTAGTTCAAAGGATACAGGTTTGTTGGAGAGCAAGGTGATATTTCCACTTTTTGCTTTGAGCATCTGCAGATTGCTTTTTGCGCGCAGAATAAATAGTTTTTCCGTAAAATCTCCCTTAAGTTCCAGTACATTTAACCTGGAGGAATAATATTGATTAGTTGCTTTATTCGTATAGGAAAATCGCATTTTTTCCAGCGAAACCTTTTCTAGATTCAGTTCGAAATCCGCTGCGCTAGTATCTTTTTTTGCTTGTAGTATATCGTAGTTTACCGAACCGTTTTTTCGAATTTTCAATTGGATAGTACCTGGAGCAACTTGGATGGATTTTACGTTGTACTCTTCGTTCCAGATTTCAATAGGATTAAATTTCAAACGTATGCGTTCGCTATACAACAGCGTATCTTGATTTGTGGAATTTGAATAGGAATCTTGAATAAAAACATCGTTGAAATCTACTGAAAGATTAGGGAAAGACCCCCAAAATGTTAAGTCTACGTTTGAAACGGAGACTTTTGCGCGTAAATGTTTGTTTACTTCCGTTACAACGATACCGCAGATTTCATCCTTAAAAAGATATAACGCTCCAGTAATGAGTAAAAAAATACCCAATAAAATTCCAAGGAACCATTTTGTAATTTTAAGGAAACGTGTTTTCATTCTAACATACAAAGTTATATCCGTTTGGGTATCTGAGAGCGCAGAAATACTAAACTTATTAACGGAAAGATGTGGGGTTTTGTTACACATATAAAATTGTATACTCCAAGCTATTTGATTGGTTCAACAGCAGCGCGATTCATACACGTCGAATTGTAGTCGAAAACAACGTGTTTCATCGGGTTTTAAATAAAAAATAATCTCGAAAAATCTTTTCTAGTTGTTCTATAATCCTTGTACTTTGTGCTATCTTTGTTGCTTAAAAAATACAAAAATGAGTTTACTTACAGTAGGTAGTGTTGCCTTTGATGCGATTGAAACACCATTTGGAAAAACAGATAAAATAATTGGCGGAGCGGGCACTTATATCGCCTTATCGTCCTCTTTTTACACAAAAGATCAAAAAATAGTTGCGGTAGTTGGAGAGGATTTTCCTAAAGAAATGCTGGAGACTTTGGAAGCACGTGGTCTGGATTTGGAAGGTTTGCAAATCAAAGCGGGTGAAAAAACTTTTTTCTGGAGCGGACGTTACCACAACGATATGAATTCACGCGATACCTTGGTAACAGAATTGAACGTTTTAGAGCATTTTGACCCTATTATTCCTGCAAATTATCAAGGAGTAGAATACTTAATGTTAGGAAATCTTAGTCCACAAGTACAAAGAATTGTAATTGAGCGTTTATCCGAACGACCAAAACTAATTGCGATGGATACCATGAATTTCTGGATGGATATCGCCATGGACGATTTGAAGGAAACATTGAAACTGGTAGATGTGTTGATTATCAACGATGAGGAGGCGCGCCAATTATCCAAGGAATATTCTTTGGTAAAGGCATCCAAAGTTATACGGGCAATGGGCCCAAAATATTTAATTATCAAAAAAGGGGAACATGGCGCATTATTGTTTCATGGTGAAAATGTATTTTTTGCACCAGCGCTACCTTTGGAAGAGGTTTTTGATCCAACTGGCGCAGGCGACACATTTGCAGGCGGATTTATGGGATATATTGCTGCTACCGATGATGCATCCTTTGAAAACATGAAAAGAGCAATCATTGCTGGGTCTGCATTGGCTTCTTTTTGTGTTGAAAAATTTGGAACGGAACGCTTAACGGAAATCACATTAAAGGATGTGGAACAGCGAATTGAGAAATTCGTTGCATTGACTAATTTTGACATGGTACAAACGATAGGATAAAACTCCTAAATTTCTGCGGTATGGAAAATAATGTATGGATAATAGAGCTTAAAGATTTAACGCAAAAAGAAGATGCGTTGGCAATAAGCAGAGATGTAAATGAATTGAAATCCCGTTTTGAAGATTATATCCTCGAAGAGGAACGGAAAGTTCAAGTTGCATCTATGGAAGCGAAAGAAGCTGGCGTGGAATTGGAAGCAATTGATTTCAGACCTTTGAAAGACGCATTTTATGAAGTATATAATGAGTACAAAGCGCGCCGAAAAGAAATGATTGACGCAAGAAATCTTGCAGAATCTGGCAATCTTTCGTTAAAACGTAATCTGATTAATCGCTTGAAAGAGGTGATTGAAAAAGAAGAAAATATTGGCATTGCATATTCTTCCTACAAGGAAATTCACGAAGCTTGGAAAAAAGTGGGTGATATTGCTCGCGAAAAGCGGGATGAAGTGCAACACGAATATTCCCGATTATTGGAGGATTTTTTCTATAACATGAAGATTTATCGTGAATTAAAAGAACACGATTTAAAACGGAACCTTCAATTGAAAATGGAGGTAGTGGCGCAATTGGAAGTTTTGAAAAACCAGGAATCAATCAAAGAAGTGGAAGGTTCGCTCAAAGCATTGCAAAATGAATGGGAAGAAATAGGCCCAGTTGTTAACGAAGAATGGGAAGCACTTAAAGCAAAATATTGGGAACAAGTGCGCGCAATTTATGACCGCGTTAATGTTTTTTATGATATTCGACGAACAAATTTATTGGAAAATCTGAACCATAAAAAAGAGTTATTAGCCCAAACTATTGAATTGATTTCCACTTCTGAAGCCAACGATTCGGTTAAAATGTGGGAAGAAACAACGGTTAAATTGCTCGAACTGCAGGAAAAATGGAAAGCAGTTGGATTTGGCCCCCGAAGAGAGAACGAAGCGATTTGGCAAGAGTTTAGAGGTTTGTGTGATCAGTTTTTTGCAAAAAAGAAACAGTTTTTCGGGAAAATTCAAGAGAAGTTTGGAAAAATTGCTGAAGATAAGCAACGCATTATTGACCAAGCAATTGCTTTGAAAGACTCCACAGATTGGAAAAATTCAGCGGAAAAATTAGTACAATTACAAAAACAATGGAAATCTTGCGGCCATGCCGGACAAAAATTAGAACAAAAACTTTGGTCGGATTTTCGCGGAGCATGTGATTCATTTTTCAATAATCGACAAAAACATTTCGAACAACAAGATAGCTTGTTAGAGACTAATTTATTAGCGAAACAAGCAATCATTCAAAATATTGAAAATTACGTTGTTTCCGAAGATAAGCGACAAGTTTTAGCGGATTTAAAAGTATTTACAGAGGCATTCAACACCGCAGGTAAAGTGCCAATGAAGGAAAAAGACACTATTTACAACGCTTACAAAACAGCTATTGATTCGCACTACAGTAAATTGAAATTGGAAGGAGATGAGAAAGAAAAAATACTTTTTCAGGCTCGAATAGATACCTTAGCATCTAGTCCCGATGCAGAACGGTTATTTTCCCGTGAAAAATCAGAAATTCGGCAGCAAATAGAGCAAATTAAAAACGATATGCTTCAATACGAAAATAATCTTGGGTTTTTTGCAAAATCAAAAGGTGCTGATCTTTTACGCAAGGAAGTGGAAGGAAAAATCAATGCTTCGAAGAATAAAATCGAGGCGCTAAAAAGAAAACTTAAGATGATTCCAAATGAATAAATTCATCAATGTTCTTTTACTGTTTATTCTATTCCCAACAATGTTGTTTACAATTTGGGTTGGTTTTGATTTGCCTGTAGAATTTTTCCGTACTTCCGGTGGTCAGTTGCAATACCGTTTTAAGATCTTTCTAGCAATTGGTTTATTGGTTTTTATCATCAATCTTCGTCGAACAATTAGACGTTGGATGGGCTTGCGAATGGTTAGTCAGACCAATAAATTCAAATGGAACGAGCCTATGAGCAAAGAGAGAATTCAGCGCGTTCAGGTGTATACTTTATTGGAATCGATGGTGCTTTTCTTTGTTGGAACGGTTTTATACAATTTAA
>JBIKZR010000143.1:0-5425 GCA_044354635.1 Crocinitomicaceae bacterium
AATTGTTTGTGATGGTTTTACAGGAAATATTGTATTGAAAGAAGCAGAAGGAATCTATTCTTTGATGAAAATGAGAGGAATTCACGATGAATATTTTGAACGATTCAACTATGAAAACTATGGTGGGACGCCAATTCTAGGAGTGAAGGGCAATGTGATTATTGGACATGGAATTTCCAATTCTACCGCCGTAAAAAATATGATTTTACACGCACATGAAGTTGCCAAATCAGGGTTGGCTTTACGTGTAAACGAAGCATTTAATTAAGTATGAAAAAAATTACAGCAGCAATAACAGG
The DNA here is from genome assembly GCA_044354635.1 of Crocinitomicaceae bacterium. Taxonomy (GTDB): domain Bacteria; phylum Bacteroidota; class Bacteroidia; order Flavobacteriales_D; family Crocinitomicaceae; genus M0103. The sequence goes on from JBIKZR010000143.1 coordinate 300, forward strand.
TGTGCAGGGATATGTTCCTGACTATGTTATGACCAACGAAGAATTGTCTACATTGGTGGATACGTCTGACGAATGGATATTATCACGCACAGGAATTAAAGAAAGAAGAGTCATGAAAGATGGCGCTTCCTCTGATATGGCTGCTGCGGCTGTCGCTCAATTATTAGAGAAAAAAGGGATTGATCCAATGGACATCGAATTGGTGATTTGTGCAACTGTTACGCCAGACTATCCATTTCCAAGTACGGCAAATGTAATTTGCGATAAAGTTGGAATGAAAAATGCCTGGGGATACGATTGTATTGCTGCATGTTCGGGATTTATATACGCATTATCGACTGGAGCACAATTTATCGAAACTGGTCGGCATAAAAAAGTAATCGTAATTGGGGTAGATAAAATGACCTCCATTTTAGATTATGAAGATCGTACAACTTGTGTGATTTTTGGCGATGGCGCAGGTGCTGTTTTGCTAGAGCCAAATGAAGAAGGTTTAGGTGTTTTGGATTTCATTTTGAAAAGCGATGGTTCTGGGCGTCAATACCTTATTCAACCCGCAGGAGGGTCAGCAAATCCGCCAACACATCAGACCGTTGATGACCGCATGCATTTCGTAAAACAGGAAGGGAAAGCAGTTTTTAAATTTGCGGTAACGAATATGGCAGAAGTTTCTGCTGAAATTATGGAGAAAAACAATCTTTCAAGCGAAGATGTAGATTGGTTAGTTCCTCACCAAGCAAATTTGCGCATTATTGATGCTACTGCAAATAGAATGGGATTACCGAAAGAAAAGGTAATGATCAACATTGAAAAATACGGAAATACTACAGCGGGCACTCTTCCTTTATGTTTATGGGATTACGAAAGTCAGCTCAAGAAAGGAGATACCTTAATTTTGTCAGCGTTTGGAGGAGGATTTACATGGGGAGCAGTTTATTTGAAATGGGCATATAATTCATAAAAAATACTATTTTTACTTTATAAAATTTAAGTGTAATACATAAACCATTTACCAAAAAAACAGTTTAAAATACGATTGGTTTGGTTATTATAAAAGACAATTAACAAAATAAAATATACGCATATGAATCTGAATGAAATACAAGACTTAATTAAATTCGTCGCGAAATCAGGGGTTAGTGAAGTTGAAATCGAACAAAAAGATTTCAAAATTGTGATCAAAGCAGAGAACAAATCCAAAACTATTGAGCAACCAGTTTATATTCAAGCTCCACAAGCAGTTCAGCAAATAGCTCCAGCGGCAGCTCCAGCAAAAGCGGCTACTCCGGTTGAAACAGCACCAGTTAGCGAAGAATCAAACTATTTAACAATCAAATCACCAATGATTGGAACGTTCTACCGTTCTGCTGGTCCTGATAAAGATGCATTTGTTGCAGTTGGCCAATCCATTGGAAAAGGAGATACAATTTGTATCATCGAAGCAATGAAATTATTCAACGAGATAGAATCTGAAATATCAGGTAAAATCGTGAAAGTATTGGTTGACGATGCTTCTCCTGTTGAATACGATCAACCATTGTTTTTGGTAGATCCAGCATAATTTAGTTGCAATACAGTACAGAAACTTAATTTTCAGGATTCCTATTTCAGAATTCAGAATTCCGAATAACAAATTTGAAAGTATGTTTAAAAAAATATTAATTGCAAACCGCGGTGAAATTGCTTTACGCGTAATCCGCACATGCAAAGAAATGGGCATTAAAACGGTTGCTGTTTATTCTACAGCAGATAAAGACAGTTTGCCTGTTAGATTTGCTGACGAAGCTGTTTGCATCGGTCCACCAGTAAGTTCAAAGTCTTACTTGTCCATTGCAAATATTATCGCAGCAGCTGAAATCACAAATGCTGACGCCATTCACCCAGGATATGGTTTCCTTTCTGAAAACGAAAAGTTTTCAAAGGTTTGCCAAGAGCATGGCATTAAATTTATTGGAGCACTTCCGGAACAAATTGCTGGAATGGGCGACAAAGCAACCGCTAAAGCAACTATGATAAGTGCTGGCGTTCCTTGTATTCCTGGTTCTGTTGGTTTATTGAAAGATGTTAAGGAAGCAGTTAAAACAGCGTTGGTAGTAAAATATCCCGTGATTCTCAAGGCAACTGCAGGCGGAGGCGGAAAAGGTATGCGCATCGTTTGGAAAGAAGAAGATATGCAAAATGCATGGGATTCTGCGCGTCAAGAGGCCGGAGCGGCTTTTGGAAACGATGGAATTTACATGGAAAAATACATTGAAGAACCGCGCCATATTGAAATTCAAATCGCAGGAGATCAATTTGGAAATGCGTGCCATTTATCCGAAAGAGATTGTTCTATTCAACGCCGTCACCAAAAATTAATTGAAGAAACGCCTTCTCCTTTCATGACGGAAGAATTGAGAGAAAGAATGGGTGATGCTGCAATTAAGGCTGCGAAAGCAGTCCGTTATGAAGGCGTTGGAACGGTTGAATTTTTAGTGGATAAAAACCGCGATTTCTATTTCATGGAAATGAATACGCGGATTCAGGTGGAACATACGATTACAGAAGAAGTAATTAACTACGATTTGATAAAAGAGCAAATTAAAATTGCTGCTGGGCATAAAATTTCTGGAAAGAATTATTACCCAAAAATGCACGCGATTCAATGCCGTATCAATGCGGAAGATCCATTTAATGATTTCCGACCATCGCCAGGAAAAATAACTTCTTACCATTCTCCAGGCGGCCACGGAGTGCGAATTGATACACACGCTTATGCTGGTTATGTGATTCCTTCTAATTACGATTCTATGATTTCAAAATTAATCGTAACGGCTCAAACTCGGGAAGAGGCAATCTTGAAAATGAAACGTGCTTTGGATGAATACATTATCGAAGGAGTTAAAACTACGATTCCATTCCATCAAAAATTAATGGATAATAAAGATTTCCGTGAAGGTAATTTTACCACCGCATTTATGGAAACATTTGATTACAAATCCTAAGAAGATTTTACTATAAATAGTAAGAGCCGATTCAATTGAATCGGCTCTTTTTTTGAATTACAAAAAGGATATACATTTTCACCAAGGAATATTGGCTGAAAATAGTTCAAAAATGCTTCTTGTAAAACCTATGCATAGTAAGCACATGCGGCAAACTAAGACAGGAAATAAACACAAAGAAAGCAGTTATCCAATGGCCATTAAAAGCCTCTAGCCATCCCTTCTCGAGAGAGTAAACCAATCCTGCAAACAAAAAAAATGCCCCTGCAGTAAATGGAATTGTTTTTTTAAAGAGACTTTTATTATTTGTCTTCAAACCTTGTTTTAAATGCGTCCACCCATTGATACTATGTTGTCCGATAAAGTACAATCCAAAAGCAGTTAGTAATGGCAATTGAATTCCAATCGCAAGCATTAAAACACACAGAATTATAGCAGGACGGCTCTCCAATATCCCCCAAATTAAAGCCAATAGTATTAAAAGATAACTCACAATTTTCCCCGTTTCATTACTCAAGTCGATTTGTTTTACCTGCATATTGAAGAGAATAAAGTTGGTTTCTGTGACATGGCCAAATAAAATAATGGCAAACAGTAAACAGCCCCAAAACCAACTTTTGACAATTTTATTTTTTTGAAGCTGCCATTGTTGCAAATCGCCTTGTCCGAAATGCCAAGCGGAGTATATCAGAAAAAGTAATAAAGCCGTGGTTGGAAATATTAGCCAAAATAGAAGAAATCCTGCAGCTGCTCCAAGATAACGAAGTAGAAATCCGAGTTTAGGACGGGAATCTAATTTGCCCGCTTCGAGCAGATGGTCTACCGATCCGTGCGGAATCCCAACAATTAATAATCCAAGAGAGAAAACTATTTGTTGCGCGAAATCAAAAGAATTCGGCGTTTGAATAAATAATACCCAAAGTAAAATAGTTACAAGCAAAAGTAAAAAAGGTGTGATAGTATTTTTAAAGTGAATAGTAATGTCATACCGCCAAGCCTGTAGAAATGGTATAATTGGAAGGGAATATAAAATAAATAGTTCTTGTTTTAAAGTAGATTTTTCATCCAAAAAATGGAAAACAGTTGCCATTTTATTTTTTTTAAACAATGTTTGAAAGATCAATTTACCCATTTGGGGTTTCCTACTTAGAATTAGTAAAAGTAATCGGTCGTAAAACACAAACCTCGAAGGCCTTTTAATTGTTTCCAGTTTTTTTCCTTCCAGTAAACTTTCAGTAATTTTTTCGGCATGTCGCAGCATATTTTTAAAGGCGTATCCGGTACTTGGTTTCACCGCTCCAGCTCTGCTCCCAATTGAAACTACTCCAGAAAGGTTTTCTTTCGAGATTGCTGCTGAACTCATTGGAATACAGCCAGTTTCTATATCTATGCGTTTGAATTTTCCAAAACGTCTCGTAATGTATTCCATTAAAATAGGTTCTGCTTCTGCTGAAGTAATTGCAACTTCTCCGAAGCGCGTTAATTCTACCAATAATTTGGATGGTCCAAAAGGTAAAACGTACACAAATTGAGTATATTCCAGTTGATCCACGTCAAAATCCATTAAATCAATGCAATCTGGATCGGATAAAGGTGTTTCTATTTCAATAACATAGCCTAAAAAGGACTGTAACAAATGAACTTCGTTCTTATTTGGTGGAAGAAATAGCGGTGGGCGGCTGTCGAAAGCTATTGTCGCGTGCAAAATTCCATTTTCTGTTTCTATTGTTACGCCATTTTCCGAGGAATGAATGGCTTTCACTTCTGAATGCTGCCGTTCAACCCCATGTTTTTTTAGGATACGTTTTAGCTCGTTGTAAACGTCCAAACTAGAAATCAGTGAATATTTCATGGTTTTCAAAGATTCTGGTTTGTTTTTAATCATCCTAACATTTCCCCATTCGTGGCTTATTAAATGCCCGCATTGAAATAGATGAAGTTCTTCTGGGGTGCTCCAAAAACAATACGTTTTGTCATTTTTTGACTTGGAGTCCGGATCAAGAACTACAATTTTTTTTCCATCCAATAAACCGCGTTGTTCCATGCGCAGCAACAAAAGACTTGCAGCTGCTCCTGCTCCTGCAAATACGTAGTCAAATTTAGTGTTGGCTATTTGTGCTGACATTAACCCGCGTTTATCGT
>JBIKZR010000144.1:0-5421 GCA_044354635.1 Crocinitomicaceae bacterium
ATTCCAAATCCGGAAAGATCTATACATTGCTCGCTTAAAGTCAAGGTATTATCCAATAAACAAATTAGTTGTTGTTCCTCAGAAAAAGTTATCCATTTCATTGTATTAATGGACTGTATGGAAGTTAGTCGACCAAAAGACCTACTGCTTTGAAAAAATTGGAGAACACCGGCAGAATCATATTTTTGAATTACATTTTTGGATGTAATGATGCAATTTTCCAAGCCATCAATTGCCCATTTTTCATCTTGCCCTATTTCTAATTCGCCAACCTTCAACCAGCGCGTGGAATCGCTTTTTTGAGCAAAAGAAATGGTGAAAAAACCCATTAAAATTATACTAATTGCTACTCTAATCATTTTTGAAGAAGCTGATTTTCCATTAAAATTACCTGCTGAATTTCATCTATTATTGTTCGGTCATTTGACAAGCGAGGCACTTTATTTTGTCCTCCAAGTCTCCCTTTATTCTTAAGCCATTGGTCAAATATTCCTTCCGTAACCTTTTGAATTATTGGCGGATCTAAAATTAAATTATTGTAGCGCTTTGCATCATAATCCGAGTTTATTTCTCGCAATTGTTCGTCTAAAATAAACGAAAACCGATTGAAGTCTGCCGGTTCTTTGCTAAACTCAACTAGCCATTCATGCGCTCCATGTTCACTGTCCGACATAAAAACTGGACCTGCTGTATATTCTTTTATTTCCGCGTCGGTTTTTAAACAAGCATGCGTAATTGCGCGTTCTGCATTGTCCACTATCAATTCTTCCCCAAACGTATTAATGAAACTTTTTGTTCGACCAGTAATTTTAAACCGAAAAGGTAGTACAGAAGTAAATTGCACCGTATCCCCAATAATATAGCGCCACAACCCAGCATTTGTTGAAATGACAATGGCATAATTTATGCCAGTTTCGACTTCTGATAAATTGATAATTTCTGTCGAATTCACACCATAATAAGCAGACATTGGGATAAATTCATAGTAAATTCCATAATCCAGCATGAGCAGTAATTCGTTGGAATTTATTTTATCTTGAATACCAAAAAAGCCTTCCGATGCGTTGTATGTTTCTACATAGTGCATGGATGGATCTGGGATTAATTTCTCAAATTGCTTGCGATACGGTTCAAAATTAACACCGCCGTGCATAAACAATTCTAGATTCGGCCAAACTTCTTTTAAATTACTTTTTCCTGTTATCTCTAAAATTTTAGTAGCTAAAACAAGCGTCCAACTGGGTACTCCAACGATAATGCAGACGTCTTCATTCATTGTGCTCAGTGCCATTTTTTCAATCTTGGATTCCCATTCACTCATCAACGCAATTTCTTTGGATGGTGTTCTTCGAATTTCTGCCCACCACGGAAGATTTTTCACAATAATGGCGGAGAGATCTCCGAAATAAGAATCTGAATGAAGGTGGTTTACCTGCGTGCTCCCGCCAATAACCAAATGTTTTCCCGCATATAATTTTGCATTTGGAAAATTCTCATAATACAATGCAAGTAGGTCTTTCCCCCCTTTGTAATGGCAATCTTCCAAGGATTCTTTGGTTACTGGAATTAATTTACTTCGACTAGAAGTTGTGCCAGAGGATTTTGCAAACCATTTTGTTTCTGTTGGCCAAAGAATATTTTGCTCGCCCTGAATCAAACGATCAACATAAGGTTGAATGTCGGGATATTCTTGAATTGGAACGAATTGTTTGAAATCTGCGTACGTTTTTATGGAGGAGAAGTTGTACGTAATACCCCATTCTGTTTGTTGAGAAGCAAGGACCATCTTTTCAAATAATTCTTGTTGCACTTCCAATGGATGTTTTTTAAACAGATCGATTTGATGCGTCCGTTTTTTTAAAATCCAAGCAAATATAGAATTGAAAGACATACGCTTAAATTAAATATTTGCTTAAATGTAAACAAAAAAAAGCCATTCATAATTGAACAGCTTGACTATTTTTCAGATTGGTGAACTTTTTATCCCCAAATTAAAATAGACGCAAGAATAGCCAATGCAATGATTGTAAAGATGGTGCCTACAGCTGCTGTTGAACTTTCGAAAAAATTATCTGACATAGTATTTTTTTTTCAAAAGTAAAAAATATTTTGTTCACAAAACTTACTTAAACCAACTTTCTTTTAATTCGAAGCCAATTTTTAATGATTCCAAATATGCAGGCCTTTTAAAATAGTTTTTTGCAGCAAAAAAGCCACCCTAAAATTAGGGTGGCTTCCTTAAAAGTATTTTCTATTTTATTCTCTTGAACCCATTATTCGAAGTAAAGACAGGAATAAATTAATGAAAAGGATGTACAGCATCAAACCGCCAACCAAGGATAATTTATTTCTATCCAAAGCAGAAAGATTTGAATCTTGAGACATATTCTTTAATTGCTGCATGTAGTAAGCTGTTAATCCAGTAAATACAAATACACCAATTACAGAGATTACAAAATCCATCATTTCACTTTTCATGAAGATATTCACAATTCCAGCGATAAAAATACCGATGAAAACCATGTATAATAAACTTCCAAATTTAGTAAGGTCTGTTTTAGTAGTGTAACCCAAAATTGCCATTCCAGCGAAAGCTCCTGCAGAAACAAAAAATGTTGAAACGATAGAAGGCATTGCGTAAACTAGAAAAATAGAGCCAAGACTTAAACCCATTAAAGCGGAATAAGCGATAAAAAGCACCATCAAAACCGCCAAAGAAAGCCGTTGGTAAGCCATTTGAATTAACAATCCTAGTCCAAGTGGCGCAAACGCTACAACGTAGAAAACTGGAGAAATGGTTCCTTGTGGTGTAATAAAATACGCTTGGAAGAATTCTGGCGTTCCAACTTGGTAAGCAATTAACCCTGAAATTGCCAATGCTCCAAACATGTATCCATATACATTTTTGAAAAAATCACGGGTTACTTCTTTCGCGAATTCGCCGTTTTGGTTTAAAATGTTATTCATTGTTTAATGTAATTTAGCTTGTACTAAGTTAATAAATTCTTTTCTAGTTGCATCATTTTTCAAAAATAATCCTGTAAATGCGCTTGAAGTAGTAACCGAATTTTGTTTTTGAACGCCGCGCATCTGCATGCACATGTGGGAACATTCGATTACAACAGCCACTCCTTTCGGGCTTAACGTGCGTTGGATGCAATCTCTGATTTCAATGGTCAAACGCTCCTGCACTTGCAAACGGCGCGAATACGCATCCACAACTCTTGGGATTTTACTTAACCCAACAATTTTCCCATTTGGAATATAAGCGATGTGCGCTTTCCCAAAAAATGGCAACATGTGGTGTTCACACATGGAATAAATATCGATATCTTTCACAATCACCATTTCAGAATATTCTTCGTGGAAAATAGCCTGTTTTATAAGATCGTCTGGATTTACATTGTAGCCATTTGTTAAAAACTGCATTGCTTTAGCAACACGTTCTGGCGTCTTCAACAAACCTTCACGTTGCGTATCCTCGCCTAATTTATGGATGATTTCTTCGTAATGATTTGCGAGTTCGTTTGTTAGCTTTTCGTCGTACATTTCCTCTAAAGTTTGTTTGATTGTAAAAAGTATAACAACCCAAAATTAAAATGGTTCTTTCCCACCAAAATATTCTACATAATTGTTTTCTGTTTCAATCAATTTTATCTTTACCAGTTCGCCACCAGCAGCAGCAATTGGCGCTTTAATTCTTTCCCAGATCTGAATTGCCATATTTTCTGTAGACGCAAGCATTCCAGCTAAAAAGGGAACATCCAAATTCAAATTTTTATGGTCTAATGGCTCAATAACTTCTTCTTTAAGAATGTTACTTAAATCTTTCAGATTAATCACAAAACCAGTGTCAACACTTGGTTTCCCTTTAACGGTTACATAGATTGCAAAATTATGTCCGTGCCAGTTTTTGTTGGAACATTTCCCAAACACCTCCCAGTTTTTTTCTTCTGACCAATCTTCTCTCCACAATTTATGTGCAGCATTGAATGTTTCTCTGCGCGTAATATATATTGTATTCACTCTTTTAATTTATGCCACAAAGATACTTTAGAATTTGGAATTATGAATTGGATAAAGGGAATTATCACACTTTCAGGCATTTTTACGAATAATATGGGCTACCTTTGCCCAATGGAAGAACGATTGGATAAAATTTTAATACAACGGAATTTAGTGAGTTCACGCGTGCGTGCCGAGCAAATCATACGAGAAGTTGGCGTGCGTGTGGAAGGAAAATTAATCACTAAAAACGGTAAAAAATTTCCAATCGACTGCAACATTGATATGATTGAAGTGGAAATTCCATGGGTTTCTCGCGGCGCCTTGAAACTACTGGAAGCTATACACCAATGGAAACCGATGATCAAAGGAACCACGATGATGGATATTGGTGCTTCCACGGGCGGATTTACTGAAGTTTTACTGCAAAATGACGTTGCGAAAGTATACTGCGTTGATGTTGGGAAAGACCAATTACATGAAAAAGTGAAATCCGACGCGCGCATTGTGAATTTGGAAAGAACACATGTACGGGAATTAACCTCCAACACGATAAAAGATCCAATCGATGGATGTGTAATTGATGTGGCATTTATCTCGCTGGAAAAAATATTCCCATTCATCCACGCTTTTCTGAAAACGGATGCTTTTGTAATTGCACTGGTAAAGCCGCAGTTCGAAGTTGGGAAAGAAAATGTTTCCAAAGGTGGAATCGTGAAAAATAAAAGTCTGTATCCTGAAGTAATTGAAAAAATCAAAGCAGCGGCGAAGGTGAATAATCTCATTTACCAAGGACACATAAATTCACCAATATTAGGTGGCGATGGAAATACAGAGTTCTTGATGCTTTTGAAAAAGAATTAAGAAGCGCGTCCAGCCAAACTTTTGATCAGGTAAAGATTTACCCTTTAAAATAAAGGTTTATTTTTCTTCTTTAGAACAGTTCAAAATAAGGGTTTTTGTATCTTTGTACTCAGTTATGACGGAAGGAACAAAAAAACAATTTAATGTGCGAGAAATTCGGGAACAATTCCCTGCACTTCGCCAATTGATCTATAATAAAAATCTAATTTATTTTGACAATGGTGCTACCTCGCAAAAGCCTCAAGTAGTATTGGATGCGATAAATAATTATTACTCCAAGGACAATGCAAATATCCACCGCGGTGTGCATTACATGAGTCAAAAGGCAACAACGGAGTACGAAACTGCCCGCAAAACAATCCAAACGTATTTACACGCTAAAAAATCTGAAGAAATTATCTTCACGAAAGGAACAACAGATGGAATCAATCTAGTTGCCTATTCGTATGGAGAATTGCTTTCTGCAGGAGATGAAATTTTGATCACTGCCATGGAACACCATTCCAATATTGTGCCGTGGCAAATGCTCTGCGAGCGAAAAAATTTGACCTT
>JBIKZR010000145.1:0-5413 GCA_044354635.1 Crocinitomicaceae bacterium
AATTCGCGGATTTAGCTGCTTGCCATATCCTGCGCCAATAATACATTCAAAAGGTGAAAAAGTCCCTATTTCCGTTCCGTTGATGTCGGTTCGTTGAAAATTCCCATAATTAACGTAGCGAATAGAAGTTCCTAAAAATCCACTTTTCAAATTCCGACCATACGCAACTTGTCCATAATTAATTCCTCCTGCCAAAAACGCTTGGTTTACACTAAGTAAAGTGTGCATTTTTTCATTGTACAACGATGGATTTGCGATTCCTAAATTAATATCTTGGTCTTTTATGGAAATGAAATCATTTGCCAATCCTGCTGAACGCGCATTATAAGTAAGATCTAGAAGTGCAAAAGAACTTGTTCCGCCCGTTTGGGAGAAACCAATTCCGCTGATTGTCAGTAAAACTAAAAAACAAAATATTTTCATACGCGAAGATTAACGCAAAGAAAATGGAAAAATTTTAAATGGAGGAATTAAATGTTCGTTTTTCATCTTTTTAGGATGCTGAATAGTGTCTTTTCGTGTTTTATTCTCACACCCGTTTTCCAATTTCTATTGCTTCCAAATCGTGGATGCGATCACCTGTTATCGAAAAGCGCAAAATTGTTTTTACCGCATGAAATCCTTTGAAACCGCAAGCGCCAGGATTCATCCATAGCATATCAAAGGTTGGATCCATTTTCACCAATAAAATATGTGAATGGCCACAAATAAATAATTTCGGTGCTTTTTTTTGTAATTCGGGTAAAGCATTTGTGCTGTATTTCCCTGGCTTTCCGCCAATATGTGTAATCAAAACATCGACAGCTTCGCAAGTAAATCGATTAAATTCCGGCCATTCTCTTCGAATAGAGTAGTCGTCGATATTACCAAAAACACCTCTTACAGGTTTGAATTTTCGCAGTTCGTCAATTACTTCTATCGTTCCAACATCTCCCGCGTGCCAAATTTCATCTACATCACTGAAATAGGTGTAGATTTTCGGATCGATGAATCCATGTGTATCCGACATCAAGCCAATTTTTTTCATAAAACAAAAGTACTAAATTCCAATTATCCGATTCTATTGCAATTCCTCCTTACAATTTAGTAAATTTGCTCAAACATGGATAAGCAAAGGGTACAGAATTGGTTGGAAACACGCAAAAAACGCCGCAAGGATCGTTCTGTTACTGCCTTATTCACGGAATTAACTGCAGGAAACAGGGAAGCGTTAAGCACATGTATTACGCTGGTAGAGAGTACTCTACCGGAAGATAAGAAAATGGCTAACGAACTTATTCAAAGGTGTTTGCCTTTTTCTGGTAATGCAATTCGAATTGGAATTACCGGAGTGCCAGGAGTTGGAAAAAGTACGTTTATTGAAGCTTTTGGTAAAGTTTTGGTGAATAAAGGAATGAAAGTGGCCATTCTCACCATCGATCCTTCTAGTGCGTCTAGTGGCGGAAGTATTTTGGGCGATAAAACGCGCATGGAGGAATTATCTGTTTTAGAATCCGTTTTTATTCGTCCATCCGCAGCGGGAACAACCTTGGGCGGCGTGGCACGGAAAACGCGGGAAAGCATTTTTATCTGCGAAACAGCTGGTTTTGACATCGTTTTGATAGAAACGGTTGGTGTGGGTCAATCCGAAACAATGGTGCATTCCATGGTGGATTTCTTTTTATTATTGATGCTGGCTGGCGCTGGTGACGAACTCCAAGGAATTAAACGGGGAATAATGGAAATGGCAGATGCGCTTGTAATCACAAAAGCAGATGGCGATAATTTACAGAAAGCGCAGCTTGCAAGCCAACAATATGCAAACGCTCTGCATCTTTTTCCGCCCAAACCAAGCGATTGGGCAGCACCATCTTTTACGTGCAGCGCTCTGAATAATGACAATATTGAAACGGTTTGGAACACGATTGATTCCTTTTCGAACAAAACAAAAATCAATGGTTGGTTTGCAAAACACCGAAAAATTCAAGATACCTATTGGCTCACCGAAACACTAAAAGAATTGATTTTAAATGCGTTTTTCACGGATGAGGAAATGTTGCAGAATTTGAAGGGAATGGAAGCGAAGGTCGCAGATGGTGAACTTTCATCCTTTTTGGCAGCGGATCATTTATACGCTATTTTTGGAGAAAAATTAAAGAAAAACGTTTAAAACAAATCAATTAGATGCCTAAATAAATATTAAATTGGGCAGAAATTTTTATTATTATTATTTTCTCTTTACCACAAATTAGCACCTTAATAGTTATGAAACAAGAATTTAAAATTGAAGGCGATTATATAGAATTGATTCAATTACTCAAAGCAATTGGGGTAGCGCAAACTGGCGGACATGCCAAACATATTGTGGACAATGAAGAAGTTATTCGCAATGGCGAAGTAGAAACCCGAAAGCGCGCTAAGCTTGTTCCTGGAGATATTATTGAGTTGGATGATTTGAGAATTATTCTTGTCTAAAAAAATAGATTAGAACATTTCCTGAAACTCTTTTTTTAAATAATCCACTGTAATTTCAGTTGGCAATGTTCCAACTTCGGCAACTATTTCAAATATTTTCCCAGAAAGTTCCAAGCCCATAGAGGATTCTTGCATTTGAGATCCCGCTAAATTTAAGATTCTTATCGTTTCTTCTTTTGCATTTTTAACCATTTTCCAACCTTGCGGAGAAACGTATAATTGCTGCGCGACATTATGGTCGTATTCTTCACGAATTGCTTTTAAAAATTCAGCTTGTAATGCTTTCGCAGGTAATCCTGGATTGTGTAATCGCATCACCAAACTATTCGGATGAATGCGCTCCATAAATAAAATTGCGCGCTGGTATGCTTCTACTCGGTTGGGTAAAAAATACTCTTGGCGTTGTTTTTTCAACTCTATTTGCATCGAACGAATTTCTTTTGCCGTTTCTTTTCTCAAGAAGAAAATCGTGGTCAACAAAACGCCTCCAGCTGGAAAAATAATTAGCGCAATCTGTAAAATAACATCCATGATCGTGATTTTTACACAAAGATAAAATTCCATTTGACAACAGAAAGCACATCTAGTCCTTAAAAAGTGGTGTTTAGTTTAGATTTTTTATTTCGCTCTAAACAAAAAATAGTAATTTCAGCCTTCAAACCAACGTATGAGTACACCATTAATTATTTCTGTATTGGTCGCTTATTTTAGCGTATTGATCTTCATATCTTATCTGACATCAAAAAATGCGGATTCTACAACTTTTTTTACGGGAAATAAACAAAGTCCGTGGTATCTTGTAGCGTTTGGAATGATTGGCGCATCGCTTTCCGGTGTTACTTTTATTTCTGTTCCGGGAAAAGTTTTTTCCGAAGGAATGGCATATTACCAGATTGTTTTAGGTTATGTTTTGGGTTACGTTGTAATTGCACAAATTCTAATGCCGCTCTACTACCGATTAAATGTTACGTCGATTTACGAATACCTTTCCAAACGATTCGGAATTGTCAGTTACAAAACCGGTGCAAGTTTTTTCATTTTGTCGCGCACTTTAGGTTCCGCAACGCGTTTGTATCTCGCTACTATTGTTTTGCAGTTGTTTTTATTTCAGGATCTTGGCGTTCCATATTGGTTGACGGCCGTAATTACGGTAGCGCTAATTTGGGTATATACGTTTAAAGGTGGAATCAAAACAATCGTCTACACGGATACTTTTCAAACGTTTTTTTTAATAAGCGCGGTTGTTATTTGCACCATAATCATTTCCCAAGCTTTGCATGTCGATATCTTCGGATTATTTGATAAAATAAGTGCAACTTCTGCCGTAAATGGCGAATCCATGTCTAAAATTTTCTATTTCGATGATCCTTTGGCAAAAACCTACTTCCCGAAACAATTTTTTGGTGGAATGTTCCTTGCAATAGCAATGACAGGATTAGACCAGGATTTGATGCAAAAGAATTTAACGTGCAGAACAATCAAAGATGCGCAAAAAAACATGTATTCCTTTACTGCGGTTCTGGTTGTCACAAACTTCCTTTTTCTGCTTTTAGGGGGCGCATTATTTGTATATGCTGAATCAAAAGGGGTTGCGTTGCCAATGGTTGGAGATAAAGTTATAACGGATCACGTTTTTCCAACTTTAGCGTTGAATAATTTTGGAACAATTGCCGGAATATTTTTCCTTTTAGGAATAACAGCTTCCTCTTATGCGTCCGCAGATAGCGCTTTGGCAGCTCTAACAACTGGATTTTGTATCGACTTTCTGAATTTTAATAAACGCGAGGAAAAACAAAAACAACGCTTAAAATTAATTGTGCATATTGGTTTTTCCGTCTTGTTTTTACTGATTATTCTCGGGACAAAATGGTACGTTGATTCCAATCCAGATACCGATTTGATTGGATTGATTTTAACAATTGCAGGCTATACGTATGGCCCTCTTCTCGGATTGTTTTCCTTTGGAATATTTACAAAAAGAAAATTGATGGAAATCGGTGTTCCACTTGTTTGTATTACCGTTCCACTAATTTGTTATTGGTTGGATAAAAATTCCACTGAATTATTTAATGGCTACAATTTTGGCTACGAACTGTTAATCGTGAATGGATTATTAACCTTCCTCGGTTTATGGATTATTTCAAAAAAAGCTATTCAAGTATAAAAATACAACCTGAAATTAAATTGCTAAAAGAACAAACGCATGAAAATACTTCTCGATGATAATGGCTTATATACGCGATTTGCACCTTTAACACTTACGCGACCAGTTGGAAATATTCGCCTTGGTTTATTTACCAATGAAGAACGTTGGAAAATTGGGTTTCCAGAAGCTGAAATTTTCTACAACACGGAAAAGTACCTTTCTGGAAAATTTCCGTCCACAGAATATGCCGATATCGTTGTAAATGCAGCGCTTCTGCCAAACGACCAAATTCTAGTTGCTGTTCAAAATCTTTCTGCGGATGAGCAATTGTGGATGGGTGAACATTGGGTAGCAAAAAAAGGAACTGGATCAATTAAAGTAGAATATGTTGGCGAAACTCCCGTGATATTGGAAGAACGCTGGGATGTTTTCAATAAGAATGAAGCTGCAATTTTAAGTGATTTTTATTTGTCTACAGCTGGACGTATTTCAGAAAAATTATCTTCTTCAAACACCGTTATCGGGAATCCTAATTTAATCTTTCTGGAAAAAGGAGCACGCGTCGAAGCTGCGATTTTAAACACATCCAACGGACCTATTTACATAGGTGAAAATGCAGAAATTATGGAAGGATCAATCGTTCGAGGACCTTTGGCAATGTGCGAATTTAGCGCTTTGAAAATGGGCGCGAAAGTCTATGGTGCAACCACCTTGGGACCGCATTGTAAAGTTGGAGGAGAAGTAAATAATGTTGTTTTTCAAGCGTATTCTAACAAAGGGCACGATGGATTTCTAGGGAATTCAAGTATCGGA
>JBIKZR010000146.1:0-5400 GCA_044354635.1 Crocinitomicaceae bacterium
TTGGTATTCCTCCAATGCCAAATTCTTTCATTGCATTTTTAGCGTCGGCAACAGATGAAGTTAAGGGCAAAGTAACAGGGTCGATTATCATTCCTGATTCTGCACGTTTTACTTTTCTAACTTTTGCTGCTTGTTGCGCAATGGTCATATTTTTGTGTAAAACTCCAATTCCGCCTTCCTGAGCCATAGCGATTGCCATTGCACTTTCAGTTACCGTATCCATTGCTGCGGAAACTATGGGAACATTTAAGGTAATATTTCTAGAAAATTTGGACTGAATACTAACTTCTCTTGGAAGCACGTTAGAATAGTTTGGAACTAATAATACGTCATCGTAGGTTAATCCTTCGCCAATAATTTTAGTGTTGTGAGCTATCATTGCAATTTGTAGTTGAATTGCGAGCAAAGATAGTAATTAATATTGGAATTGACAAAGAGGTTTTTGAGTCTTGAATTGAAAGCTTACAAAGCCACTTAATGAAACTCCCCGAACAGTTTTGTAGCTTCGTTATAAGCACTTTCAAAACTCATTGGACTTGTATTTGTATTTTCTTTTTGCGCTGTAAAATACGACAATAATTTCTCTGTAGGCATGTTTCCTGTGAGCGTATCGGTTGCCATGGGACAGCCTCCAAATCCTTGAATAGCTCCATCAAATCGGCGGCAACCTGATTTGTAAGCCGCATCAATTTTTTCAAACCATTTATCGGGTGTGGTGTGAAGATGAGCGCCAAACTCAATTTCAGGATATTTCGGAATTAAATTGGAGAATAAGTTGTGGATTACTTCGGGTGTCGAACTTCCAACAGTATCAGAAAGCGACAAAATTTTGATGCCCATTCCTGATAATTTTTCTGTCCACTCCCCTACTATTGCTTCATTCCAGGGGTCTCCGTATGGATTTCCAAATCCCATAGACAAATAGGCCACAACTTCTTTATTGCTTTTGTCGGCAATTTCTAGAATCTCCTGAAGCGTTATAAAGGATTCAGCTATGGTTTTATGGGTATTTCGCATTTGGAAATTCTCAGATATCGAAAATGGAAAACCTAAATACTGTATTTCCTTGTGTTGCGAAGCAGAAAGGGCACCTTGCGTATTGGCAATTATAGCGAGTAATTTACTTTTTGTTTGCGATAAATCGAGTTGCGCAAGAACTTCGGCGGTGTCTTGCATTTGAGGAATTGCTTTTGGAGAAACGAAACTTCCAAAATCGATACTGTCAAAACCTACACGCAATAAAGATTGAATGTACGCGACTTTACGTGCTGTAGGAATAAATGATTTTATACCTTGCATTGCATCCCGAGGACATTCTATAATTTTTATTGGTTTCATCGGTTCAAATATAGGAAAATTGAGTCAAAAACAGCTAAATTAAACCGTTTATTAACTTTGAAAATTCTCCAATATTTTTTTGTTAATGGCTTTTACTAAACCAGGACCTTCATAAATAAACCCAGTATAGAGTTGGATTAAACTTGCTCCAGCTTCGAATTTATCGATGGCATCTTGTGCAGAATGGATTCCACCTACTCCTATTATAGGAAACGATTTATTACTTTTTTCAGATAGGAATCGAATCACTTCTGTGGAACGATTGGTTAATGGTTTCCCTGATAAACCTCCCATTTCAACTTTATTTTCTGATTGTAAACCTTCGCGAGAAATGGTAGTATTAGTGGCAATTACACCTGCAATTTTTGTGGTGTTCACAATATCAATAATATCTAACAACTGTTCGTTGGTTAAATCGGGAGCAATTTTTAGTAAAATTGGTTTTTGTTTCGGTTGCGCTAAATTCTTGTCTTGTAGCGTTTGCAATAATTTCGTCAAGGGTTCTTTTTCCTGTAATTCTCTTAGGTTTGGTGTGTTTGGCGAACTTACATTGACTACGAAATAATCTACATAATCGTATAATGCTTCAAAGCAAATTAAGTAATCGTCGACCGCATTTTCATTTGGCGTTAGCTTGTTTTTTCCGATGTTTCCACCAATTAAAACGCCTTTATTTTCTTTTAAACGTTCAACAGCATTTTGAACTCCTTTGTTATTGAAACCCATTCTGTTGATAATGGCACTGTCTTGCTTGAGGCGAAACAACCGTTTTTTAGGATTTCCATCTTGTGCTTTTGGTGTGAGTGTTCCTATTTCTATAAATCCAAATCCAAAATTAGAGAGTTCGTTATATAAAACGGCATCTTTATCAAAACCGGCAGCTAGTCCCACAGGATTTTTGAATTTTAGTCCAAATACTTCTGTTTCTAATCTTTTGTCGTTAACTGAATATAAGCCCTTAAATATAAAGGGAACACCTGGTATTTTTGATAGTAATCGAATGAGCGAAAAGGTGAAATAGTGTACTTTCTCTGGGTCAAACCAAAAGAGAATCGGACGAATTATAAGTTTGTACATGGTCGTTTTTGTTGTGTGGTGCAAAAGTAAAGAATAGTTTTTAGATACTACTATTTTTATCAAGGATGTTACTTTAAGAACCATTTTGATAGAAAAAAATAAAATCCGTAATTTGAAAGCTATAAAATTGTTACTTTTGAAGTTGTTGCAACCTAAAATTTATACAATGCAAAAAGTGTTCTCTAGAATTGGCTTTATTTTTCTTTTTTTATTTCAAATAGTTTCTGCCCAACAGCCAGCAAAACCTAATGCTGTTGCTATTTTTAACCAATTACAAAAACTGAATTTTTTAGGTTCGGTGCTCTATATTGCTGCACATCCTGATGATGAAAACACCCGCTTAATTTCTTATTTGTCCAACGAAAAAATGGCACGAACAGGCTATTTGTCGTTGACTCGTGGTGATGGTGGTCAGAATTTGATAGGATCAGAATTGCGAGAACAATTGGGCGTAATTAGAACACAGGAACTTCTTGAAGCCAGAAAAATTGATGGTGGAGAGCAGTTTTTTTCTCGTGCCAATGACTTTGGATATTCTAAAAATCCTGATGAAACCTTGCAGATTTGGGATGAAAATCAAGTGCTAAGTGATGTGGTTTGGGCAATTCGAAAATTTCAACCCGATGTAATCATCAACCGTTTTGATCATCGTTCGCCTGGAACTACCCACGGACATCATACCGCTTCTGCCCTATTGAGTGTTGAAGGATTTGAATTGGCTAACAATCCCAACTATTTTCCAGAGCAATTGAATTTGGTTCAACCATGGCAACCAAAGCGACAGTTTTTCAATACTTCGTGGTGGTTTTATGGAAGCAAAGAAAAATTTGATGCAGCAGATAAAACCAATTTAAGTGCCTTGCAAATTGGCGTTTTCTATCCATCATTAGGTAAATCAAATCAAGAAATTGCGGCGTTGAGTAGAAGTTGTCATCAATCGCAAGGTTTTGGAAGTACGGGTAGTCGTGGCGAAGAATCCGAATATTTAGAGTTGCTAAAAGGAGCTGTATTACAAGATAAAACCAATGTGTTTGAAGGAATAGATACCACTTGGAACCGCGTGAAAGGTGGCGCAGCAATAGGACAATTATTAGAGAAAGTACAACAACAATTCGATTTTAAAAATCCATCGGCAAGCATTCCAGATTTGGCGAAAGCCTATTCCATGATTCAATTATTAGAAGACGAACATTGGAAAACCCTAAAATCCGATGAAATTAAGAAAATAATTGCTGCTTGTTCTGGATTGTTCCTTGAGGCGGTTGCAGAAAACCAAACAGCAACTCCAAATAGCATTATAAAAATTAAAATTGAAGCCATAAACAGAAGTGCAATAGCAATGCAATTGGAAAGTATAACTTCGCTACCAGAACAAAAAAATTGGGTTCAGAATAGTACATTGAAAAACAATATTTCTCAAAGTTTAAGTTTAGATATTTCATTGCCTGAAACAGTAAGTTATACCAATCCATATTGGCTGAATGAAAAAGGAAGCATTGGAATGTATCGCGTTGATAAACAAAGTAACATTGGAATTCCTGATGTAATTCGACAGGTAAAAGTTGTTTTTGCCGTTGTAATAAATGGTGTTTCAATTCCATTTGAACGCACTATTATTTATAAATACAATGACCCAACAAAAGGGGAAGTTTATAATCCACTAGATATTGTTCCCGAAGTTACTACATCAATTATTGATAAAGTTGCTATTTTCAATACTGGAAAATCGAAAAGTATTGGTGTAAAAGTAAAAGCAGGAAAAGACGCAGAAAGTGGGGAACTCAAACTAGAGTTGCCAAACAATTGGAAAGTTGTTCCCGCCGCAATTCCATTTGCCTTGAGCAAAAAAGGAGAAGAACAAATCGTATATTTTGAGGTTTCATCACCCAAAAATGCGGATGAAATTATAGCGAAATGTGTCGCAATTGTGAACAATAAAACATTTGATAAAGAGCAGGTTAACATCAATTATAATCACATTTCAAAGCAACAAATCCTAAAGACTTCGGAAGCGAAATTCATCAAATTAGATATCAAAATTGGAGATGAAAAAATAGCATATATTATGGGGGCAGGCGATGAAATCCCGCAGAGTTTAACGCAAATGGGGTACGAAGTTACTGTTGTAAAACCTGAAGAAATTTCGAAAGAAAAGCTCCTTAATTTTGACGTCGTTATAACTGGAATTCGGGCTTACAATACTGATAAAGTATTGGCATTCAAACAAGATATATTATTCGATTTTGTAAAAGAAGGAAAAACGATGTTGGTACAATACAACACAACCGACGAATTGGTGACTAAAAACATTGCCCCATTTCCATTAAAAATATCCCGAGATCGCGTTACCGAAGAAAATGCAGAAGTGCGCTTTTTAGAACCCCAACATCCAGTTTTAAACTACCCAAATAAAATCACTTCCAAAGATTTTGAGGGTTGGAAACAAGAACAAGGCTTGTATTATCCTAGTGAATGGGACGCTGCCTTTACTCCAATTTTATCTTCAAATGACCAAGGCGAAACACCCAAAAACGGTGTGCTACTTATTGCAAAATACGGAAAAGGACATTATATTTACACCGGTTTAAGCTTCTTTAGAGAGTTACCAGAAGGTGTTTCGGGTGCTTTTAGATTAATGGCAAATTTAATTTCAATTCAATAAAAACGATATGAACGAAAAAAAAACTTGGAAGAAAAATTACTCATGGGTTTTGGTAGCTAATGCCATTTATATATTGTTTTTTTATATAATAATGCAATTATTTTCATAAGCCATGCAACAAATTGATTGGATAGTTCTTGTAATTACACTGCTTTTTATCGTAATTTATGGCGTTTGGAAAACCAAAGGAGGTTCGAAAAATGTTGAAGACTATATTTTAGGAAATAACGAAACCCCTTGGTGGACTGTAGGTTTGTCAGTAATGGCAACACAAGCAAGCGCGATAACTTTTCTTTCTACTCCCGGACAAGCCTATCACGACG
>JBIKZR010000147.1:0-5397 GCA_044354635.1 Crocinitomicaceae bacterium
CGAGAATCCGTTTACCAAAAACACGATCAATTGGATGGCTTTGCTAACCTCCTTTACAAAGGCAACATGTTAAAAGAAGCGGCAGAGATGTATACAACTGAAGCTGAGTTTTATTCTGCTATTGGCGAAACAGATAGTTCTTCCATTTTCAATTCTTCGCTTTGTTATGAGAAATCAAATAATTTTGGTTTAGCAGCAATTGGCTACGAAAAACTTGCCAAAATTGGATACAAAGGACCAACTACTTACGCTTTAGCTTCTGTTTCTTATAGAAAAAACGGTCAAATTGCTGAAGCAAAAGCGGTGATTATTGAAGGTAGAAAAAAGCACCCATCTAATCGTGATTTATTGCTTGAGCAAGTAAACACAAACATCGAAGCAGGTGATGCGGCAGGTGCAGAATCCGCACTAAACGAAGCAATTGCTGCGGATCCAAAAAACAAACAATTGTTTTACACGATTGGTACTATTTATATCGATTTAAAGCAAAATGAAAAAGCAGAAATGTCTTTGAATAAAGCATTGGAAATTGATCCTGAATACATTGATGCACAATACCAGCTTGGTGCGCATTTGGTTACTTGGGGAACAGAAACAAAAACGGCTGCAAACCAATTGAAATTTGGTGATCCAAACTACGATAAAATGCTGAAGTCTGCTGATGAGATTTACAAACGTGCACTTGTACCTTTGGAAAAATACATTGCTAAAAATCCTAATGATAAAGATGTATTGAACATCCTTTTTCAAATCAATAAGAATATTGGAAATACGGAGAAAGCGTTGGAATATAAAAAACGAGCTGATGCTTTGAAATAAAATTCTTACAATTCTTTAAAAGGTCATCGAAAGGTGGCCTTTTTTTATGTTTAAATTTTGCCATTACTAATTAAATAATTACCTTTGCACCCTTAAAACAAGACTGTTGCCCTATTAAAACAGTTTAGTATTCATCACTTTCGAGTTATTGGGCGCTCGAAATACAATTTAAAAAGCCAAATGGCAAAAACTACAAGCACGCAGGGAACTGCAGATTTTGACTGGGATGCATTAGCATTAGACGGTTATTCTCACATTCAACGTTCTGAGTTATCAGACAAGTATGAAGGAACATTGACATCTATCAACGAAAAAGAAGTTGTTGAAGGTACAGTTGTTCTGGTTACTAAAAAAGAAGTAATCATTAATATTGGTTACAAATCCGAAGGTGTTGTTGCAGCATCTGAATTCCGTTACAATACGGAATTAAAAGCAGGCGATACAGTAGATGTATTCGTTGAATGCCAAGAAGACAAAACAGGTCAATTGGTTGTTTCGCACAGAACTGCGCGTATGCACAAAGCATGGCTTCGTGTTAACGATGTGTTACGTACAGGTGAAGTCATCACTGGTTTCGTGAAATGTCGTACGAAAGGTGGTTTAATTGTTGACGTTTTTGGAATCGAAGCATTCTTGCCAGGTTCACAAATTGACGTTAAACCTATTCGTGACTACGATATTTATGTTGGTAAAAACATGGAATTCAAAGTGGTTAAAATTAACCAAGAATTCCGTAATGTTGTTGTTTCTCACAAAGCGCTTATTGAAGCGGAATTGGAAGAGCAGAAAAAACAAATTATCTCTGGTCTTGAGAAAGGTCAAGTATTGGAAGGAACAGTTAAAAACATTACATCTTACGGTGTGTTCATCGATTTAGGTGGTGTTGATGGTTTGATTCACATTACTGATTTATCTTGGGGACGTGTTAATCACCCAGAAGAGATTGTTGAATTAGACCAAAAATTAAACGTTGTTATTCTTGACTTTGATGATGATAAGAAAAGAATTGCACTTGGACTTAAGCAATTGCAACCACATCCATGGGATGCTTTGAACACAGACTTGAATGTTGGTGACAAAGTACAAGGAAAAGTTGTTGTTATGGCTGACTATGGCGCTTTTGTTGAAATCGCTGCAGGTGTTGAAGGTTTGATTCACGTTTCAGAAATGAGCTGGTCACAACATTTACGTTCCGCACAAGATTTCATGGCCGTTGGAGATACAGTTGAAGCTGTAATTTTAACTTTGGATCGTGAAGAGCGTAAAATGTCATTGGGTATCAAACAATTGATGCCAGATCCATGGTCTGATATTGAAGGAAAATATAAAGTTGCAACGAAGCACAAAGCGAAGGTTCGTAACTTCACTAACTTCGGTGTATTCGTTGAATTAGAAGAAGGTGTTGACGGATTGATCCATATTTCTGATCTTTCATGGCAAAAGAAAATCAAGCACCCATCAGAATTCTGTAAGGTAGGAGATGAAATGGAAGTTGTTGTATTGGAAATCGATAGAGACAACAGAAGAATTTCTTTAGGTCACAAACAATTAGAAGAAAATCCTTGGGATGTATTTGAAACTATCTTCGGAGAAGGTTCTGTTCACCAAGGAACAATAATTGAGAACAAAGACAAATCTGGAATTGTTGCTCTTCCTTATGGTGTTGAAGGTATTTGTCCTTCTAAGCACTTGAGAAAAGAGGATGGACAAAACGCGAAAGTGGAAGAAACACTTGATTTCAAAGTAATTGAATTCAATAAAGATTCCAAGAAAATCGTTGTTTCCCATACACGTACATTCGAAGAAGGTGAAGACAAACCAACTGCATCTTCGGCGAAAGCGAGTAGCAAAAAAGGAAGTGCTGGATCATCTACTTCTCAAGCAGTAAAAGCAATCAACCAAAATACAGAGAAATCTACATTAGGTGATTTTGATGCTTTATCTGCATTAAAAGAAAAAATGGAAAAAGGAAAATAATTCCTTCTCTATAAAATTGAAAAGCCGTCTTACATAGTAGGACGGCTTTTTTGATTTAGAATTATTCCCTTACAGTCGATTTTGGCTTAGGTGATTTTAATTTACAACTTGAATAATTAATCCAACGACTTAGCAAGTGAAATTAATTTATCAGCGGGCTGGAACCCGACAACTTGCTTCACTAATTTTCCGTCTCCATCAATGACCAACAAAGTTGGATATGCTCGGACTTTATACATTCTAGCCAATTCAGGTCCGTCTGCATCCTTTTCACAATCTATTTTTAAATTGATGAATTGATTGTTGAATAATTTACCAACCTCCTCATCTTTAAAAGAAGTAGCAGCCATTTTTTTACAGGGTCCGCACCAACTTGTATATGCATCGATAAAAATCAACTGATCGTTTTCCTTTGCCAGAGATTTAGCTTTTTCCAGCGAAAGATTGACAAATTTTATCCCGCCATTCTCGTCCTTGGCTTTAGATTCTTTCTTTGTAACAAAGGCTAAAGAAATTAAGCCTAGAGCAAGTATTCCAATTGTTTTTTTCATTTCTTGAATTTTGAGTTTAATTTAAAACTATTTTTTGATTAAAAGTCCGTGTACTCTAATTTTAGCTATTTTTAAATAGTAACAAGCAAAGTTAGTACCTTTGCTTCAAAAATTATTCCAAAAGTAAAATGGCATTTTCAATTCAATTTATACATGCTTCAGAAGAAACAACGAACGAAGTAAATACTTTTTTGGAAGAATGGAAAAATGAAAATGCCTTTATCGAAGTTCAAACAAGCGGCTCAACTGGCAAACCAACCAAGGTTTTATTGGAAAAAGCAAAAATGCTTGTTTCTGCAAAAAACACACTTAATTTCCTGAAAATTCAAAAAAACTGCAACGCACTACTTTGCTTATCTCCAACTACAATTGCTGGAAAAATGATGGTTATTCGATCGGTTGTAGGAGAATTAAATTTAATTGTAGGCTCTATTAATTCCAATCCGCTGGAAAACATTGATTTACCAATTGAATTTGTTGCAATGGTTCCTATGCAGTTGAAAAGCACGCTCGAATATTCTGCACACAAACTAAAGAATATTCCGTCTGTTTTAATTGGTGGAGGCCCTATTTCTCCAAATCTTTCTGCTGCGCTAAAAGAAAATAATACTACCGTATTTCATACTTACGGTATGACGGAAACTATTTCACATGTTGCAATGCGCAAAGTTGGTGAAAACGAGGGGAAAGAATTTAAAGCGCTTCCTGGAATCACCTTTAGCGAAGAGAACGAACAACTTGTGGTGCATTATCCTGCAATAAATATTGATTCCTTAAAAACAAATGATCAAATTGTTTTAACGAGTCAAACTACTTTTCAATGGATTGGAAGAACAGATTTCATTATCAATTCGGGTGGTAAGAAGCTGAATCCGGAGGAAATTGAAGAAAGTATTTCTGAACTACTAGAAATCCCTTATTTTATCGGCAGTTTATCGGATGAAAAATTTGGTCAAAAAGTTATACTTCTCATAGAATCAAATCATTCTTTAGAATTAACGAAGGAAATATTGCGTTCCAAACTATCCAACTATTCTCTTCCCAAAGAAATTTACTATTTGGAACAATTTACACGAACTGCAAGTGGGAAAATAAATAGAGGATTAACAATGGAACAGATTGGTTCGTATGTCGTTAAAGAAATACTTTGATATTTTAGGCTTACCTGAAAACGCTAACACGCAGGAAATTAGAAAACAATTTCGTGCACTTGCCATGCGTTATCATCCTGACAAAAACACAACTTTGAATGCCAAGGATAAATTTATCCAACTGACGGAAGCTTATGAAATTTTAATTGGTAAAAAAAATGCACCAGCTGAGTTGACAGCTCGAAATAGAGCTAAAAAAGAAAAAAGTACTGAAGAGCGAATGCGTGAAGCAAAAAAGAAACACTTATATCAGCTTTACAAAGAACAGCAGGAGAATGAGCGGTATTTCAAGAGTTTATTTACGGGAAAAAAATGGCGGATACTGAAGAATATATCCATTCTAGGACCGATTTTGAGTATGTTACTATTGTTGGATATGTTCCTGCCAAATCATTACGAAACCGATAAAATTCTAACTTTCGAACAAATTATCCCAAGTGACGTTGCCTTGCAACAAAATTCTTTGGTGCGAACAGAAAAAGGAAACAGCTATTGGATTTCAGGAATAAATTATACGCTTTATTCTGAATTACCTTCCGTTTTAATTGAACGTTCTTGGTTATTTCACATTCCCAAAAAAGTGGTTGCTGTGCAGCGTTTAGCTACTACATCTTATTCTGTTCACTTTACTTTTTTGTCTGAAATTTTTGTGGTGTGCCTTTTCTTTTGTTTGCCTTTGTTTGTTCGAATCTATAAAAAAAAGACTGTTCTATATACGGTTTCATACCATGTAAGTCTTTATTTATCAATGGCTTTAATGATTTGGTTTTTGGTGTGGGAAGATCATTGGGCACACTTACTGGTGCTCGGATTTTTGTGAAAAAAAATTATTTTTTCATTGCCCGATCCATATCTCTTCGATCGTCTTTTTCCTTCAAATCTTGGCGTTTATCGTGCAG
>JBIKZR010000148.1:0-5393 GCA_044354635.1 Crocinitomicaceae bacterium
GCTTACCTATCCGAATACTGAAATCACTTTAGTTTCAGAAATAAAGGCCATGGAGTTGCTGTATGACTCGTGTGCAATTGTATTGTGGGGCGACCGCTTAAAAGCATCCAAAGAATTTGAAACACTTTCCGGTATTTCGGAAAGACTGGGATTATTAGAATATATGCTTTATGATAACACAACTGGTGTAACGAAATCCCATCGCACAACATTGGAATTGGTATCGGAGCAATATGCGGACTTAAGAGTAAAACTAGATGGTTTAATTATTCGATTGACTGCTTTGGAAGTACGATTAGAAAAGGCATCGGTTCCTTACACCAAAGGTAAGGACCAAAACTGGAAGGAAAATTGAAACAAAAAAAAGCGTCGATTATTTGAATCGACGCTTTAATATCCTTACAAAAGAATTTATTTTTTGATGATTAATTTTCGTAAATCTGCAGATCCTAATCGAATAAAATAGATTCCTTCTGCTACATTTTGAAGATCTAGTTCCGTGTTTCCTAATCCTAAGAGGGATTTTTGAATTGTTTGGCCATCAATTGTAATTAATTCAAAGGAAAGTCCTTCTTTAGAGCCATTCGAGATACTTATTTTATCTTTTGCCGGATTTGGATAAATTGCTACTTCTATTAGGTTCGCTTCTTCCAATCCCAACTCCAAATTATCGATTGCATAGATTCCATCCATTAAGATAGAAAAATCTGCACCAATTACGATATCGTTTCCAACAACAGTGATGGAATGATTGTTCAATTGCGGGATATATGGAACATCCAAACGAATGTAATAATTCCCACTTGGCAAAGATGTAAATTGGAAATTTCCAAGTACATCCGAATACGTAAACGCAATCACTTGATTGGAAGCATTAAATAATTTCACTAATGCATTTTCATATGGAAGGGTTGGTGATTTTAAATAGGTTGTATCAATAATCACCGATCCAGCAATAACACCTGAACCATTTAAAACATTCAATGTATTGGAATTAATGTTTCCGTTGTTCAAGAAACATGGTAAACCAATTGCATCGGCGGTTGACCAAGTATCTCCGTTTGTATAATAAAGAGGAGCAACTCCAGGAAACAATGCAGGATCAGGTGTAAAACGTACGTGGTACATTCCAGTTTGCAGACTATCTGCTAAGTAATTTCCATTTGTTACCGCCAATATTTGAACCGGCTGCGCCAAAATTGTATCTCCTACAAAATTGAATACTTCAAGCGTTCCTTCGGCTGGAGCACCATTAACAGTCAATAAACCATTAATATCATTATAGGATTCTTGTTCATCCAAGAATATTGCTGAATCATAAATATAATCGGAAACATCTGCAATCACCAATTTGATATGGTATGAAGCACCTGTCTGTGCGAAAAACTTCGCTTCAAAAGGAGTCGTATAGGCATCAAAAACAAAATTTCCCGCGTTAGGTCCATTCAAATTATCGATATAGAATTGTGGATTAATCATTTGATTAACAGAATTTATCTCCACTGGAATAGTTGTGCCGGGTAAAACTGCAATATTAGTATAAGGACCTGAATTTTCAGAGATCAAGAACAGGAAACGATCCGTAAAAGATGTGTTCGCAAATTCTGGATATTCTTCAGAAGCCAAAACATAGGTAAAACGGATTGTATCCGATAAGGTTGGTGTAAAATCAAATTCTACAACACATGCATCATAATTAGATGCCATTTGTCCTGCGTTTGCTCCAAATTGTGCAATTTCAGCGTCTCCCATTGTTCCTAAAGGAGTTGAATTGAATACAACACTGGGTTGTTGGGATCCGGAAACGATTCCTGTAGACAAAACTAAACCGCTATTTAAACCTAAAATACCGCCAGTTTCAAAACGACCAACTTGTTGCGGCACTGCCATGAGTTGGACATTTGAAACGCCATCGCATTGTACACCAAAAATATTGGCAATCATCATTTCTAAATTAGTAATCTGTGTAAACTGGATAGTTTGAGAGAAACTAAAACTTGTGGTAAGAAAAACTGTTGCCAGTGCGATTTTTTTTAAAATTTTCATTCTTTTTGATTTTAGATTATATTTCAATAAACGAAAGACGTCTAATTCAAAAAATGAGTTGCGTTCAATAATATATTTCTAAAAATACACGCCAAAGAAAGGAGCATTAATAACACTGTAAAAAAGACTATTCGTCAAGTGTAAAACTTTCATTTTTACTCTACGAATTCATTTAAAAACAACTGATGCAGAGGTGACTATGCTAAACAACCTCGAATAGTCTTTTATTAAAAAAATAGGGAGTAAATAAAGTGTGTAAATCGTAAAAAATATTCTAAAATCCCTACGCTATTCCCAACACATTTTAAAGCAAAATAAGCTTGCCTTTCTGTAAACTTATTTTACTTCTATCGCATTTTTAACATTTTCTTTTGTCAAGGCAAATTCTAGGACTTCATGCATGTGACGCACAAAGTGAAAAGTTAATCCAGTTAAATACTCCTGTTTTATTTCTTCGATATCGTTTTTATTTTTCTCGCACAAGATGATTTCTTTAATTCCAGCTCTTTTTGCTGCAAGAATCTTCTCTTTTATTCCGCCAACAGGTAAAACTTCTCCACGCAAGGTAATTTCTCCAGTCATTGCTAAATTTGCTTTCACCCGTTTTTGAGTGAAAAGAGAAGCCAAAGAAGTAAGCATTGTAATTCCCGCGCTTGGTCCGTCTTTTGGCGTTGCACCTTCAGGAACATGAATATGCACATTGTATGTATCAAAAACTTCCTGATCCAAATTCAACCAACTGCTGTGGGCTTTCAAAAATTCCAAAGCGATAACAGCAGATTCTTTCATTACATCGCCTAAATTTCCAGTTAGAGTAAGTTTTCCTTTCCCTTTTGTAATGGAAGATTCGATAAATAAAATATCACCGCCCACGCTTGTCCATGCCAAACCGGTAACAACTCCTGCGACTTCGTTGTTTTCGTATTTTGTTCTGCCTCTGCCCGCTCCGAGAATAGTGAACAGATCTTCTTTTTTGATTTTAGCATCGAAGGTTTCCTCCATTGCAATTTGTCTCGCACGGTTGCGCACTAATTTTGCAATCATTTTACTCAAGGAGCGAACACCCGATTCATTGGTGTATTCCATTACCAATTTCTCTAAAACACTTTTATCCATGGAAATATCCTTCTTCGAAATTCCGTGTTCTTCAATTTGTTTTGGTAATAAATGCCGTTTAGCAATTTCTATTTTTTCTTCAATTGTGTAACCATTTACCTCAATAATTTCCATACGATCGCGCAAAGGCCCTTGCACTTCCGCTAGGTTATTTGCTGTTGCAACGAACATCACACGCGATAGGTCAAATTCTGTTTCTACATAATTATCGTAAAACGAACTGTTTTGTTCCGGATCCAGTACTTCTAAAAGTGCAGAAGAAGGATCTCCGTGGTTGCTACGCCCAAGTTTATCAATCTCGTCCAGGACAAAAACAGGATTTGAAATTCCAGCTTTTTTGATGTTCTGCATAACGCGACCTGGCATTGCGCCAATGTATGTTTTACGGTGTCCACGAATTTCCGATTCATCGTGCAAACCACCCAAAGACATTCGGATATATTTTCTTCCAAGCGCTTCTGCGATTGACTTTCCAAGAGAAGTTTTTCCAACGCCCGGAGGTCCATAAAAACAAAGTATTGGCGATTTCATATTTCCTTTTAACTTGAGAACTGCCAAGTATTCCAAAATACGTTCCTTCACCTTTTCTAATCCGTAATGATCGCGCTCCAAAATCTTTTTTGCTCGATTCAAGTCGAGGTTATCTTTAGAGTATTCTCCCCAAGGCAAATCTAAAATAAGATCGAGGTAATTCAGCTGTACATTATATTCCGCGCCTTGTGGATTCATGCGTTGTAATTTGTCCAGTTCTTTGTAAAAGAGTTTGGAAACCCGCTCGTCCCACTTTTTCAGCGCTGCCCGATCGCTTAAATCGTGCACATCTTGTTCTTGCGGGTTGTCGCCCAATTCGTCTTGGATTGTGCGCATTTGCTGCTGTAAAAAGTACTCGCGCTGCTGACGATCCATATCCTTCCGTACTTTGGATTGAATTTCGTTGCGCATTTCCAACATTTGTATTTCAAGGTTCAAATGCTCCAAAACCATGATTACACGCTTTTCCATGTCTAATTCCTCCAGCATTTCCTGCTTTTTGGAAACATCTGCGTTCATATTGGAGGAAATAAAATTCACTAGAAATGTCGGACTGTCAATATTGCCGATTGCAAAAGATGCTTCAGATGGAATATTCGGACTATCTCGGATAATTTGTAGAGCAAGATCTTTGATGGTTTTAATCATCATGTCCATTTCTTTACTCTTTTTATCAAACGACTTTTCTTTTAGCAATTTAACTTTTGCACGCATGTATGGCTCCGTTTGGGTTGGTTGAACGAGTTCAAATCGTCTCTTTCCTTGAATAATAACCGTTGAACTACCATCCGGCATTTTCAATAAACGAACAATTTGTGCAACTGTACCAATTTGATGAAGATCAGAGAATTCAGGTGATTCCTCCTCTTGATTTTTCTGAGAAACAACTCCAATTATTTTATTTCCTTTATTCGCTTCTTGAATTAATCTAATGGATTTATCGCGACCAACAGTGATTGGAATTACAACTCCAGGAAATAACACATTATTGCGCAAAGGCAGAATTGGCAAATCTTCCGGAAATTTTTGCTTGTTCATACTTTCCTCTTCCTCTGCAGTAATTAACGGAATAAACTCAGCATCACTTTCAGAACCTGCGGTTAAATCAAAAAAATCAATATCGTGTATATCACCCATTTTTGTTGTATTCTATTCAAAATTATTATTTACCTATTCGGTATTGGAAAAACGTATATTTTTTAAGTCAAAGTGGCAGTAAAAAAAAACACGCCATGCATTGTTTTCAGATTACATGCGTTTTCCAAAGACAAGGTCAGCAATGTCAAATGGTATGCCATCCAAAATAAACTGAAATTTTGTCTTATTTATCCTCAGAAAGAAAGGTGAGAATTTCAATTTCGGAAGTGGAAAGTTGCAATCCACGGCGACCCATCATATTATTTGCATATTCGATTGCTTTTTCAAATCGAAAAGGAACCATTTCCTCCGCTCCGCCCCAGCAGAAAGAAGGAATGTATTTTGGAGGAAATCCTGCTCCATAAACATTGGAAGAAACACCAATTACAGTTGCCGTATTGAACATAGTATTGATGCCACATTTTGAATGATCTCCCATAAAAAGTCCCATAAACTGTTCTTTCGTGGCAATTTCCTTTTTTGCTTCGTAAGAATACGTTGAGATATTTCCATAGTTGTTTTTCAAATTGGAAGCATTGGTATCTGCTCCAAGATTGCACCAT
>JBIKZR010000149.1:0-5370 GCA_044354635.1 Crocinitomicaceae bacterium
GGTAATTAAAACATCAAAAGACGCACATAAACTGATTGAAGAATTTATGTTGCTGGCAAATAAAAAGGTTGCTGTGTTTATTGCAGAACCAAAAAAAGGCAGAGATGTAATTCCTTTTGTGTACCGGGTTCACGATAAACCAGATATTGATAAAATAGCCTTGTTCAATGTATTTATAGATAAATTTGGATACAAACTTGATTTTTCACACCCCGACCAAATTGCAAAAAGCATCAACAAACTTTTGGGAGATATTCGATTAACAAATGAATATTCTCTTATTCAAATAATGGCAATTAGATCCATGGCCAGGGCAACCTATGAAACAAAAAATATTGGTCATTATGGTTTAGCATTTGAGTTTTACACCCATTTCACTTCACCTATTCGACGCTATGCCGATTTAGTTGTTCACCGAATTGTTCAGGAAGAATTAACACACCAAAAACACCGATACGGTAAAGAATTAGATGAAGTTTGCAAGCGAATTTCTAGAATGGAACGCAAAGCGGTGGATGCTGAGCGAGAATCTACTAAATATTTCCAAACGTTGTTTGTGCAAGACCATATTGGAGAAGAATTTATAGGAACCGTTTCGGGAATAGCTGAATTTGGGCTCTTTGTTAAAATGGATGAAAATTATTGCGAAGGCATGGTTCCGATGTTAGAAATTCCTGGAGACCGTTTTGCTTTTGATGCTGAAAAATATAGAATTATAGGTAATAAAACAAAAAAGGAATACAATTTTGGAGACAAAGTGCGCGTGAAAATAAGCGATGTAAACCCAAGAAAAAGACAAATAAATTTAGAGTTGGTTGTGGAATAGTTCCTTTTCTTTCAATTGGAAACTCAGCTAAAGTTAAATTTCGTTTACATCATTTTTATTCGGTTGTTCAATTCCTCCTTATAAGATCCACCTATGGGTATTACTTTTTTATCTTGTTCTAAAAATAGATTTGGATACTCTATAGAAGCTATTTTATCCAACCGTACGATAAAAGATCTATGCACACGAATAAAGTTGGTAGAGCCTAGCTTAGCTTCAATATCTTTCATTGTAGAATGAATTGTAAAGCGCGCATCACGTGTATGGAGAACAACATAATCTTTCAAGGCTTCAATATAATAAATATCTCGTGTATTTAGTTTCACTAACCTACTGTTCGATTTTACAAAGATAAATTCGTTAGAACCGTCCTTGTTCTCTAAAACGGAATATAAAATATCCCTTTCCTTTATTATTTCTTGTTCTTTCCTGTGTTTATAAATAGCCATATCAATTGATGTGTGTAAATCAATTTCTTTAAATGGTTTTATAATATAACCGTATGGTTCTGTTATTTTTGCCTTCGAAAATGTTGATTCATCTGCGTAAGCGGTTAAAAATATAACTGGGATAGCTAATTCTGAACGTAATATTTCTGCTGCAACCACTCCATTCATTTCTCCAGTTAGTTGGATATCCATTAAAACAATATCTGGGTGCTCTGTTCTAGCTATCTCAATTGCTTTTTCACCAGAATTAGCAGTGCCAACAATATCATAACCTAATTTTTTTAAGCTGTGCTGAATATCTTTAGAAACTATTGATTCGTCTTCTACAACCAATATTTTTATTTTCGACATTTTTTTTTTTTTATAGATAGGAACAATTCAAAAGTAGTCAAATAATAAGTATAGTGAGACCTAAATATTTTAGAATTAAAAAAATAGTTTTATTTTATCTTTAACCGTCTTTTTATTCTTTTAAAGTAGTTTTTATTTTACGGATGAATTTTATAAAGCACCGTTTTTATTAGGTTTTAAGTAATTGACTAGTTTAGCTTTTAAAAAGATAATCATTTTTTTTAAAACTGCAAATTTTTATATGCCGGAGATTACTTTGTTATAAATTAAAAGAATAAAGAAAAATTATTTATAAAATCTTTTTATTCTTCTTTATTAAGGCTGTTAATATGTTTGAAACTTTATTTTAAAATAGTTGTAATAATGGGTTATCAGACTTTTAATACCGTTTATAAACAAGTTTTAAATTATATAATAGATTCATATTTATAAGTTTACAATCTTTTAAACAATTTGAATAAAAAACACTATGTGGATATTATAATTTATGAAAAGGGGGTAATTTTGTGTTGAACAGTATGGAAAAATAATTCAAAAATCACCAAAACTTTCCTTGCATAAGTAATACCTAGTATCGATTGGAAAAAAAAGTGGAGGAACCTAATAAAAAATATTAGTATTTATTAACGCCTTTTAACAATTACCACCTTTTTATTGTGTAAAAAAACAAATGTACAACCCAATAAAATCACGTGTTTATAAAAAATTAAAAAACCAAGTGTTTAAATCTTTATAGGATTGTTCATAAACCTTATCTTTGTTTCAAAGTAAATATATGAGCATTAAAATCATTCCAATTGGCGCAGATCACGCCGGATTTCAATTGAAGGAAACCCTAAAAAAACATTTATCTTCTAAAGGATATGAAGTAAACGATTTTGGTTGCTTCTCAGAAGAAAGTATAGATTATCCAGATTTTGCGCATCCTGTTGCTGAAATGGTAGAACAAAACGAAGGAATGCTTGGAATACTAATCTGTGGATCAGGAAATGGTATCAGTATGTCAGCGAATAAACACCAAGGAATTAGAAGCGCTTTGTGCTGGAAAACAGAAGTTGCGGAATTAGCTCGTTTGCACAACGACGCTAATATTTTAACACTTCCCGCACGTTTTATATCAGAAAAAGAAGCTATTGAAATGGTGGATGTTTTTTTCTCAACTACTTTTGAAGGTGGAAGACACCAAAAAAGAGTCGATAAAATTTCGTGTAATTAATTAAAAAGATTATTCGTTCAATAGTTTTTCAATTAAATCAGTGGTTTCCTGCGAATATACTTGGTAGTACCTTCCTGTTCCAGGACCATTAAATCCAGTGTGTATTTTTCGTACTAAACCATCTTTACCTATTAGTATAGAGGTTGGAAAAGAGATAATTTGATTGAGCATAGAAAAATGTGTAGAAGCTAGATTTTTATTAGCTGAACCACCAACCAATAAAGGATAAGCTATGTCTAGTCTGTTTTTTAATCGCTTTATACTTGCAGATTGGGATAAAAAATCCGCTCCAATTTCATAACCAATTGAAATTATTTCTAGGCCTTTTGAGTGATATTTAGCATATAAGTCAGCGTAGAATTTCGTTTCATCCATGCAGTTTGGACACCAGGTTCCCATAATCTGAATAATGGTTACTTTGTCTTCGTGCGCTTCATTTGGAAAATAGAAATCGTTCCCGTTCAAATCTTTAAATGAAAATTGTACACGCGCAGTATCTACAAGGTGCGTTAATGAGTCGGGATGCGTAAGTGCAAAATTTTCGTTTCTTGTTGCTGACCAGTCTGTTTCCCAGTGTTTTCCGCTATAAAATTTTCCATCTATTCCATTTTGAGAAATATTTCCTGTAAAGAGAAAGGCATGCGACCCGTCAAAGCAAGACAAATAAAGACTGTCTCCTAACACATTTCCCTCTAAAAACCGGTAGTCTCCAGTTTCTGTAAGAAACGTTCCATCTATTTTAGTGTTTTCTTGTGTAAAAATTCCCACAGCTTTGAATTCATCTGGTGTTCCTGGTTCGAAAAAGCACTCCCACTTCCCATTGAATTTTGATGGTTGAGCCGTGCTTAAAAATAATTTTTGGGAAGGAAATCTATCTGTATAGCCAAAATTAAGTTCGCACGGAATAGTATAGTTTACGCCTTTGTTCAAATTTAACCAATACCCTTTTAATTTTTCTGCATCGTGCCGTTTTAATACTAACAAGGAATTGAAAAGTGGAAATTCGAGAACAATAGAATCTCTTTCTACCCTTGGATGTATCATTTTAATATGTTCTGTTCCATTTAGAATAGTGAAAAAGTATTCTTTTTTTACCTTTTGTATATCGATTTGAAAACGCAGATTATGCGAAGAGTTTAATGATAAATTGCCCGACCAGGAGCCTGTTTTAAGTGACTTTATTTTTGGTGTTTGGGAGAGAACAGAAAAAGAGAGAAGGGTAAAACAAAGGCAATAGACCGTTTTGAGCATATAGTTTTATCTTTTGTTTAACGAAAATAACCTTTTTTTGTCTGTATATTTAGATTCTGTGCAACCTTTTTAATAAAATGGTAGTCTTGCAAATTGAGCGTTGTTATGGATGATACTTCATTGGTTATAGAATGTGTAAAAGGTGATTCCCGTGCACAACGCATGTTGTTTGAAAGGTTTTCAAAAAAAATGCTTGGTGTGTGCATGCGGTATGCAAAAAGCACAGAACAAGCGGAAGATGTTTTACAAGATGGATTTATAAAGGTGTTTTCTAAATTGAACGACTTTAAACACGATGGGTCTTTGGAAGGATGGATACGACGAATTATGGTAAATACGTCTTTGGATCAGATTCGAAAGGAGAACAAGTTGTTGGGAAATACAAGTTTAGACAACGTAGATTATAAACTTCAAAATAATGCGTTTGTTTTAGAAAATTTAGCGGCGAAAGATTTGATGAAAATGGTTCAAGCTATGCCGGTTGGTTATAAAGTAGTGTTTAATATGTTTGCAATTGAAGGGTATTCCCACAAAGAAATATCCGAACACTTAGGAATAAGTGAGAAC
The DNA here is from genome assembly GCA_044354635.1 of Crocinitomicaceae bacterium. Lineage (GTDB taxonomy): Bacteria > Bacteroidota > Bacteroidia > Flavobacteriales_D > Crocinitomicaceae > M0103. The sequence continues at coordinate 4,661 of JBIKZR010000149.1, forward strand.
ACCTCAAAATCGCAGTATTCAAGAGCACGAGCATATTTAAGAGAACGATTAGAAAAATAGAAAGTGGAAAATAACGATATTATAAAGGAGCTATTCAAAGAAAAACTAGGCGATTTTGAGGCGAATGTACGTCCTGATATTTGGTCTTCTATATCTTCTCAATTGGTAAGTTCACCAGCTGGTGTTGGTGCGTTTGCTACTTCTATTTTAACAAAAGGTGCTGTAGCTCTTTCGATTGTTGCGGCGGTGACTGCGGTAGTTTATTTTTCATCTAATCAAACAGAACCATCAGACAAATCGCTAAAAGAAACAGATTCTAAAGCATTAACAGCAACCGAAACGCTTAAAGATCAAGCTCAGAAAGTAGAAACTTCGGCTCTAAAAACACCTGTTCAATTGGACAAAGATCAACCTTCTATAAAAGAAATTATTGCAGGAGATGTAAGTTTAGAAAACACTTTACCACAAGAAAATGTATACAATCGATACGAGGCAATTCAAGGTGTTCAAGAAGCTTCAGTAAGTGAAACGCTTTTAGATAATAATGCTGTGGTAAGAGATAATACAGAAACAATTACCGTTGTAAAACCATTCATTACCGAAGCCTCCTTCAATATAAACGAAGCGAATAGTCAAACCTATGAATTGGAGTTGCCAAACGTTTTTACCCCAAATAACGATGGAATAAACGATATTTTAATTGTAAATAC
>JBIKZR010000150.1:0-5369 GCA_044354635.1 Crocinitomicaceae bacterium
TCCTGCAGTGGAATCCAGGAACGCGTTAAAATTGCCTGTCCCTGCGTATACATATACGGATGAACCTTTCCAGTTGTTAATTCTGGACGCAACCAATCGATTGCTTCTGTTTTTTCTGTCGTTTGGTAATAAATGTTGATGTACTTTGTTTTTGGCGTGATTTTCACTAATAACGGTTGCCCCAAAACGGAATCTTTGTCCCACTGACCAATTAGAAAATCGGTTTCTTTTTCGTTGGTTTTCCCTAGAGTGATTTTTTGAATTTCTAAGCCTTTGATATCGAAAATCGCTGTATCTGCGCCAAAATTCTCCATTTCATGGCGGGCAACACCATAAATTTTCTTCTTATCGAAATTAACATCTAAATCCAAATGCAGGTGTTTTGTCCTGATTTTTCGAATGTTCGAATAGCTGTGGTTGTCGAACTCCGAATCCGCAATTACTTTCGTGTGACTTACGTTTTTTTTACCTGCTGATTCGCATGCAACAAAAAGACTGAGCAAGAAAATGGATGAAAAAAATGCCGAAAGAAATCTCATTTTGGTATAAATAGTATAAACAAATTTAACAAATTAATTGCTGCAAGGAAGGAAAATTTCACCGTTTCAATTCAAAAGAACTGAAAATCAAGAGTCTAAATCGGTATTTGCTACTGCATTAGTTGCATCTTTCTTTTCGGTTAAATAGCGCAAAACATCTGCTGCGCCCATTAATCCAAAAAGCGCTGGCATGTAGCTAACCGTTCCATAAAAGGAGCGTTTGAAATTTTGACCATTCGTTAATTTCATGGATTGTTTTTGCTGCAATTCAGAGGAAAAAACAGCACGAACGGATTTGCATCCAACGTCCTTCTTTTTCAACCGTTTTTTCAAATGGCTTGCGAGTTTACAATTGTAGGTTTGCGGCAAACTGGTCACTTGGACGCGACTTGGATCCGTTTTTCCTCCCGCTCCAAGGTGCGTAATTATTTTAACTTTTAGTCGTTTGCAGGCAATAATCCATTCCAATTTTGGTGTCACCGAATCGATGCAATCCATAACATAATCTGGTTTGAATTCCGCGAGTAAAGTCCAAACGCGCTCGGGCATTACAAATTCTTCGATAATATTGAGTTTCAATTCCGGATTGATGTCGTGCAACCGTTCGCCCAAAACAACCGCTTTATTTCTCCCGATTGTGGAATCCAGCGCAGTAAGTTGACGATTTTTATTGGTTGGATCAAAAACATCGCCGTCGATTAGTGTCATCTTGCCAACGCCGGATCGTGCGATAAATTCTGCGGCGAAGGAACCAATTCCGCCAAGTCCAACGATCAATACGTGTGCTCGTTTTAATTTTTCAATCTTTTCTTTGTCAATTATAAGTTCTGTTCGTTCGAGCCAATTTTCCATCTGGTAAAAACACGTTTAAAGTTATTTTCTAGGATTTGTTCCAATTCGTGTAAAGGTAATTTTTTTAATTCGGAAACTTTTTGGTAAACAGCAGAAATCAGAGAATTCGAATTGTCCGTTTCTAAAAATAAGCGGTCGTTTGGAATTGCAAGTAGAATATCCTGCACCTTTTCATTTGTCAGCACTGCGGTTCCGATACTTATATAAAAGCCATTTTCGAGTGCATCCTTTAACAAACTGGTTTTCGTAAATCCATGAAAAATCCATGTTTGTTTTGGATTCAAGGCTTTTTTTACCAATACCAACTCATTCCAAGCGCGCACGCAGTGAATAATTACGGGCAACTCCAATTCTTCCGACAGCGCAATTTGTTCTTTAAAAACGGCTAATTGTATTTCCATGCTGGGTCCTTTTAGTTTATCCAAACCAATTTCACCCAACGCAATGCATCTTTTTGAATTTAATTTCTCCGAAAGTCCGCCTATTTTTAACCTTGATTTTTCACTGTCCCACGGATGAATTCCCAATGAAAAATGTGGGAATTCTAACTGATTTCCAGTGCTATTTACAATCTCAATGGCTTGTCCAGAGGAAACATGTGTGTGAATATTGAACTGCATAGTAAAAAACTGTTACGTAACAAAAAGCGAATAGTTAAATAATTTTTATATTTTCACGACTTAAACTATTCTAAACGGTTAGAAAATTATGGAAAATACTACACAAAAACACCCTCAAGGACTGTATGTTTTGTTTGCAACTGAAATGTGGGAACGTTTTTCCTACTACGGAATGCGTGCACTTTTTGTGCTTTTCTTGGGTAAAGCATTACTTTTTGATAAAGAATTAGGAACACAAATTTACGGTAGTTATACCGGTTTGGTTTATTTAACGCCACTAATCGGTGGTTACATGGCAGATAGATATTGGGGAAATCGAAAATCCATTGTTATTGGTGGTTTGATGATGGCAATTGGCCAGTTCTTCATGTTCCTTGCAGGTAGTTTTTACACAGAAGGCGGTTTGGCTGCCACACTGATGTTTACAGGTTTGGGTTTCTTGATACTTGGAAATGGTTTCTTTAAACCAAATATCTCAACAATGGTTGGACAACTATACCCACAAGGCGATCCAAAAATTGATTCTGCATTCACCATTTTCTATATGGGAATTAACCTAGGTGCGTTTATTGCGCCTTTATTGTGCGGTGCAGTTGGCGATACTGGAAATCCTGGGGATTTTAAATATGGTTTCTTATTAGCGTGTATTGGAATGATTATTAGTGTTTTACTATTTGTTTCGATGAAAAACCACTACATAGTTGCACCAGACGGTTCTCCAGTAGGTGGTAAACCGGTCAAAAAAGTTGTGGACGCTTCTGTTCCAGAAGTTAAAATGTCTACTAAAACATTGTTGGTTTGGGTTGGAATTTGGTTGGTATTATTAGGAACGTTTTACTTCATGTTGGATGGCGATTTAATCGGTGCGTTTATTTTCTCCCTTACAATTGCGGCACCTGGTGTTATTATTTCAGATCCTAGTTTAACGAAAATTGAAAAACAGCGAATTTGGGTTATCTACATTGTAGCATTTTTTGTGATTTTCTTCTGGGCAGCATTTGAGCAGGCAGGTGCTTCCTTGACGTATTTTGCAGATGAGCAGACGGATAGAGAAGTAGGTTTGAAAATTTCAAGTACTATACTTTTGGGGATTTCTATCGCAGCTTTAGCTATTTCTGCATTTTTCTCGATGAAAGTGTACAAAGCATGGTTCAATAAAACAGGTTGGCCAATGGCATTAATGATTTACCTATTTATTGTATCCATTGTTGGTGGCTTATTCTACTTATGGAATTCCTCAATTGCTGCAGGTTTCATTTCAATTGATAGTATTCCTGCAAGTGCATTTCAGTCGGTAAATGCTGTAGCAATTGTACTTTTTGCTCCTGTTTTTGTTTGGATTTGGTCATTTTTAGGAAAACGAAAAATCGAACCAAGTTCGCCGTATAAGCAATCAATCGGTTTGATGTTGTTAGCAATTGGTTACGTTGTTATCGCAGTTGGTGTAAAAGGAATTGAACCAGGAGTGAAAGTGAGCATGATGTGGTTGGTGAGTTTATATACGATTCACACATTTGGTGAACTTTGTTTGTCTCCAATTGGCTTGTCCATGGTAAATAAATTGGCACCAGTGAAATTCGCTTCATTGCTAATGGGTGTTTGGTTTTTGAGCACTGCTACTGCGAATAAATTTGCAGGAACATTAAGTTCTTTGTATCCGGAAGATGTCGTTGCCGTTTCTTTTATTGAAAAAATAGAAAAAGACAATGCCTACGTTTTAATTCCAGAACAATATAACAAGGCTAAAGCTTCTAAGATAAAAGGAGAAAAAATTATTCCGGTTGCATCCTTAACATTTGCTGAAATTAAGGACGAAAAGGCAAAAGAGGAAGTTACTAAATTGGTTTTTGAAGAACGTCTAGATAATTCTAAATCGTTTGTAGGATTTAAAATCACTACGTTATACGATTTCTTTATGGTTTTTGTCTTTATGGCAGGAATCGCTTCTATTATCTTGTTTTTCTTGAGTAGAAAATTAATCAGCATGATGCACGGTGTGCGTTAATTAAAAATTATACTAATTTTGAAACAGTCCTTCCCAAAGGGCTGTTTTTTTTTGAATATCCAATCTTGAAATTATTCGCATGAAACAACGCAAACATCCTAAAGCATTGCCATTCCTATTTTTCTCCGAAATGTGGGAACGTTTTGGTTACTACCTAATGATCGGAATCTTCACCTTGTATTTGAAAGATACGGTGGATGGTTTTTCTATGACGGAAGCAGAAGCATCGGATCTTTACGGAACATTTATTGCGTTTGTATTTCTTACGCCTTTTGTCGGCGGATTGCTAGCTGACCGTTTGTTCGGATACCGAAAATCCATCATTTTTGGTGGACTCATGATGGGCGTTGGATATTGTCTAATGTCAATCCATGATTTAAATATGCTCTATATTTCCATGCTGCTTGTAATAATGGGAAATGGTTTCTTCAAACCAAACATTTCAACCTTACTAGGGAATTTATACAACGACGCGGAATATAAATCCAGAAAAGATGAAGGCTACAACATCTTTTACATGGGAATCAATATTGGCGCTTTTGTGTGCAACTTCTTTGGTGCGGCACTTTACAATATGATTGGTTGGGGCGCTGCGTTTATTGCTGCCGGAATTGGAATGTTTATCGGAATCATCATCTTTATGCTTGGAACAAAACATTTCAAACATGCAGATGTAATGACTCCGCCGACAGAAAAAGACATGCCATTACTGCAAATTTTTGGCGTCATACTTTTACCGGCTATTGGCTTTGGTTTAATCGGTTATTTTTTACCGGAACCAATCATTGGCAGCCGATCCACAGACGCGTTTCTATTTGGATGTATTCCAGTAGTTTTCTTTTATGGCAGGTTGTTATACAAATCGCCGAAAGAGGAAAAACGTCCAATTGCCGCAATGCTTGCCATTTTTGCTGTTGTAATTGCCTTTTGGGCAGTTTTCAAACAAAATGGATCAACACTCAATACGTGGGCTGACAGGTACACAGATCGTGCGATTCCAACTGCAATGGCGCCAACCATGAAAAGCCTGCGCTTAGTCGATACGATTCCGTATGTCAAAGATTCTGTTGTAGCAATGGACCAGCAGTTTCGTGTTGCAGACAAAACAAAAAAAGAATGGAATTATCCTTATTACTATAAAAATTTAAAAGAAAAAGATACCCCGAAAGAGGGCGGTGCAGTGTATGCGTTTAACACGAATCTTTTTCAATCCGTAAACCCATTCTGGGTGGTAGCATTAACACCATTGATTGTAGCCTTTTTTGCTTTTCTAAAGCGGAAAAAAAGAGAACCTTCTACGCCGGTAAAAATTGCATTTGGCTTGGTGATTTCCGCACTTTCCTGTTTGGTGAT
>JBIKZR010000151.1:0-5358 GCA_044354635.1 Crocinitomicaceae bacterium
ATTGTCGTTACTATAGTTGCATGGTACTTATATGCATCGCTATACAACAATATTCACAATTTTAAATATACCTTCAATGCTATTTACCCAATATGGGAACCAGAAAAAGGAGGTATTCCGGTACTTTGGGAGCGCATTCAGCAGTATTCAAGCTTTCTTTTTTTAAATCGCTCTCTATGGTGGTTTTTATTTTTGGGTTTTTTAATTGTTTTATTCTTCAAACGTCAGGTTCCTTTATTGGCATGGCTTTCTGTAATTTTCATAACACTCGGTTGTTCTATATATGTCTCACTTTGGGGACCTTTACTTGGTGTTCATGATTATTATTATAATGCTTTAATTATTTTAATCCCTGGTATTTTTTTACCTCTAATTGGATTTATTCAAAAACGATTTCCATTTGCCTTCAAAAGTATTTGGTTGAAATCCCTTTTGGGAATATTTTTTATTTTCAATTTTATTTATTGCCTTCATGTTACTAGAATCAAATTCAACACTAAAAAAACAGATTTTAATATAATTGGTAATGATGCTCTTATTTCTGAATTAAATTGGATCAATTGGGATGTAAATAGTAATCTTTATCGTTTTTACAAAATCCGCCATTTTATTAAGGAAATTGGTGTTAAGGATTCCGACAAACTAATTATTTTTCCAGATAACTCATTCAATATAACGCTTGTACTAACTGGTCATGAAGGTTGGACAAACTTTCAAAAATACAACGATTCAAATCAAATACGCGATTTGATTCGTAAAAAAGCAAAGTATTTATTATTGGGAAATGAAGGACTTAAAAAAGAACATTTCTTACAGCCATTTTTAACAGAATGTATAGGTGTATATGATAATCATTTATTCATATACAAATTAAACACGAATCAATGATAATATCCCTTGATGCAACGTTTTTTATTCCGCAAATGGCTCATTGTTCATAAGGATAAAAGCACGTTGAATTATTTTGTGATTCAACTAATTTTCTAGAAATCGGAAGTTATTTATTTACCCTTAAAACAGAAGGGAAAAGCAGCGAAATTTCGGGAAAATTTATGGTTACTCATTAGTTGCTGAACGGTTTCCAAAAACCATCCCAAGACCTATTCCTCCGCCAAAACTCCATCCAAATCTTGCTGCTTGGCGTGTTTCCAAAAAAGCGGTCAACTTCAGTTTTTCGGTTAATCCGTAGGTAGATTTTAAACCGAAGGAACAAGCATATTTTAGGTAACTTCTTCCCATGTTTCTATCGCGAATAAAATCCAAGCCCAAAACATTGGCATACGGTGAAATGTCCCATTTATAGGATGCTGGAAGATGAAAACTCACACCATCCGGTAAAACCAATAATAAGATTCCAAGCGCTGCACCAATTCCAGATTTAGTGGAGTCACCATTCGAACTCAAAAAAGATCCAACAATGAGTATCGGTCCGCCCACAATTCCCATTGGCGTATGTACTTGCCGAATATTGTCGCTTCGTTCCATCCATTCAAAACTATAATTCAAGCCAATATTTGGATGAACAAACCATTCTCCTGCGAGCGAAAAATTTGAATAATTTGCAGTAGCTACTTTTCCAACGCTGTATTTTGCGAGAAAATGGAATTTATTTTCAGTCAACTGACTAAAAGAACAAAATGGTAATGCTAGTAAAAGTAATATGCGAATCGTTTTCATTTCGGGGCTTATAATGTTGGACTTTGATTTTGGGACTTTTTTAAATTTAGACAATCAAATTACTTGTTTTCAACTCAATCGCAAATACGACCTTTGTGTTCATCGTTGTGAAAATGCGCGTCCAATTCTTTCATTTGTTCGAGTAATTCAGCCGATGGCGGAACATTTTGCAAGGCATTTAAATCTGGCTGTCCGGCATCCACCCATGCGGTATACCAAATGGAACCAACAGCAATAATTGCAGCGCGCATACGTCTTTCCACCATTCCATTCATTCGTTTGTGGTATTCTTGCGAGAAATCATAGGAATAAACTGGAATAGTTGTATTTCCGCGTTGCTCAAAACTGTACTTTTTGTCGGACGGAAATTCCAACGTTAGTTCGCGTTCAATCTTAAGCACCGAATCCAAAGCCTTGTGAGAACCTTCCACAGCTTCCCAGGAATAATCCAGTACGCTTTTTACATACGTGCCTTTTCCAACAAAATAATCGTAATCTTCCGCGTTGATTTCCACCAAGCGACTTTCCCATAAACCATGGATTCCGCGTTGCCCGGTCATTTGTCCGTTGTAATTTTCCGTTGTATGCAGTGGAACGTGCGCATCGCCAATATAATGGCCAATATCTGCGGAATACTTTAAAATTAAATCCACATTTTTCGTTTCAAACGCCTTCTGTAATTTAAACTTCATGACTTGAATATGCCACGGAACAATTCCATAGGTTTGAAGTGTATCTTCGGTGAATTTTGCAACTGCGTCGTACCAGCGTCTTGGAACAATTTCAAATGGATTTTCACCCGGTTTGTAGTAATGATCCAAATCAATGTAATGACATTGTGCTTCACCTTCCATGGCGTATCTGCGTTTGTCGGGATCCACTGCGTGTTCGGTAATGTATTCTATATTTTCCTTGTAGAAACCAAACATTTCAGGTGGAAGCGTGAAAACGGCAATTCGATTGATGCGTTTATGCCCAAAGAATCCCCATTTTTTCTCTGTAGTAGAATGTGTTCCAACCGCCAAGAGAACTGGCAAGGCGAGAACACTAAATAGTTTATAATTTAACCAATTTCCCATCTCTTAGTATTGGAATAACAGCTGTTTGATTTGGCGTTAAACAATACTTGATATCTTCATTCAAATTCAAATTCTTCAATCTTCGTCTGTGTGAACTAGATTTCAAGTAGCCCAAATAATTATCTTTTGCTGAAAGGTACAAATATTTTGCGGCAATGGAAGAATCTTCTACGGAAGTGAAATTACCGGTATTAATTAAAAATTCAGAAATCGCTCCAGCGCAGATAGTATCTTCGAGGTTAAACTTGTCTTGCCATCCGGAACACAAGCACAAAACATTTTTATCTTGTTTTGATAGCCAAAGGGAAAGAGCATCTAAGTTTAAAAATGAACCGATCACAACAGTTTCTGCATCTTTAGCAACATCCAACGATTTTGTTCCGTTTGTAGTAGTCAATACAACTTCTTTTCCGCGTAATTCTTCGTTCATATAGGAAAAAGGGGAATTTCCAAAATCGAAACCTTCTACAATCTGACCTTTTCGTTCAGCACCAGCCAAATAGCCTTTTTGTTTGTATTCCCAAGCTTCTTCAACGGTTGGAACAGGAATTATTGCCTTTATTCCATTATCGAATGCTGCACAAATTGCAGATGTTGCGCGTAAAACATCAATCACAACAACAATTTCGTAATCGTCTTTATAGTAAGCATATTCACCAGGTGTGAAACATACTTCAACATTTTTTCTAGTATCCATAATCAGGCTACAAAGATAGAAATTTATGTGTAAATAGTAACGCAAAGTTTGGAATTTAACCGGTTGGAAATAAATCGTTTATTTGCTTATATGGAATTCGTTTCGTTCTCCACGTGCAATATATGCAGTAATCTGTGAATCATTGGCGCAAAAAAAAAACAGCGGTGATGCTTAAAAAAAATACGCCACTATTCACGGAATAACGCGAGGAGTATATCTTTGGGCCGTTCGTTTTTACTGTTTATTGGTGTTTTTCATGAGCTCTTCTAAATTGTCAGTTTACATTTTTGGATTTTCAACTTTTTTTTAGTGTGTTGCACCAATAAAAACTCTATTTTTCAATCCTTAACGTTCTTTCCAGGGCTGCTTTTATGCGCAAATGGTTCACATGTATGTTCCGTAATTTTTAAATTCACGTAAAATCTTTCCGTTTATTTTGGAGATACAGTTAGATTCGTTTGTAGCTTAAAACAGCTATTATTTAATGAACTTCAATAATTTTCTTTCTGCCCAAAAAGTCATAAATGGCACTAGCGATGAAACTAACAAAATAAAAGTGGTTGTGTAAGAATATTTTTTCGTGTAATAATTCAGCATCACCCAAATACAATACGCGATAAAAAGCACGCCATGCGCCATTCCAACAACGTAATTAGGACCTTTGATCTCTAACATGTATTTTAAAGGCATTGTTAATCCAAAGGAAATATACGAAATTCCTTCTAAAATTGCTAAAATGCGCAATTGTCCAATGAGGGTTTTGTAGTTCATTTTATCCGTTTTTTAAGTCTTCAAAAGTAAGCACTAAAATCGCATTTAGCTTCTTTTTTTTGGTGTTTCCGCTAAAATTCAGCAGGTGCACTAATTGTAAGTATTTCAGCGGAAATCGGATGTCGAAACGTAATGGATTCCGCATGTAAATGCAAACGATTTTGAATTTTCCCATACAAATCATCGCCTAAGATTGCTGTGTTTAAACCTCGTGGATGGGCTGCATGCACACGCAATTGGTGCGTTCTTCCTGTGATTGGTGAAAACTGAATTCTTGTGGTTTTTGTATTGCGTTCCAAAACTTTCCAGTGGGTAATCGCTCTCTTTCCGTGCTCTTCACACACCATTTGTTGCGGACGATTATCCAAATCTACGCGCAGGGGCAAATCAATAATCCCTTCGTTTTCTGCAATAATTCCATCCAATAGTGCAATGTATTGTTTTTTCACCGAGCGATTGATAAATTGGCGTTGTAGACTTTTGTGTACTTCTTTTGTTTTTGCAATCAGCATCAAACCGGAAGTCGACATGTCTAATCGGTGCACAACCAAAGGTCCTTTGGCCTCCGGGTATTTTAATTTCATGCGATCGTAGACAGAATCTTGGATATTGATTCCAGGAACGGATAAAAATTCTGCTGGCTTGCTGATTACTGCCAAATAGTCGTCTTCAAAAATTGTCTCCAGTTCCTTGCCAAGTGCCGGATTTGTTAGCATTGGGTTTTCGTCAATTTCTATTCCAGCAAGCATGTGTCCAAGGATTGGCTCACATTTTCCTCGGCAAGCAGGGTAGAAGCTTCCATGTTTACGGATTTCTCCGCCTGGCGATTTTCCCCACCAAAATTCGGCAATCGATATTGGTTTCAATTGGTGTAAAAAAGCATACTGCAAGAGTTTCGGAGCGGCGCATTCTCCTGCTCCAGCCGGAGGATTTATGTCGCTCGTATGTTCAAAAATCTGACACAAATCTTTTGTTTCGCCAGCTTGATTCAAAAAAGTATAGTGTTCAAAGATTTGTTGTTGAATTGCTGCGGAGCGCCTTTTCCGTTCTTCTTTTAGTACATCAATTTGTTGGGTGAAAACAGAAAGTTGGTTTTCTGCTTCTACAATTCGATGCTTCCAGTAATTCGCGAGA
>JBIKZR010000152.1:0-5353 GCA_044354635.1 Crocinitomicaceae bacterium
TGCGGTAAATATCTATGAAATACGAAATACTTTGAAACGTAAAGAAGGAAAGCCCAATTGGCAAGATTATCTGATCTACAGCAAAGTAATTTCCATCAAAAAAACTATTACCCCAATAGGATAAATGGTTGAAAATCTGGAAATCTGTGTGGAACATTTCATTGAAGGAATCTGTAAAAAAGTAGGCGTATTTGAAATAGGCCAGTACCGTGATATTCAAAAACGCAGCGATTCCAATTAGCCATTTCTTCGATTTGGGTGTTTTGGCTTTATGCACCCATTTACCGAAAAAATAATTTCCAATTAAACTCATGCCAAGGAGGATAATAAATAACCCAGAAGCTTTGAAATAAAAGAAAATACTGATTGCGGTCAAGAAAATACTTCGCACCAAAATGAACTTGTGTATCGCTGAAAAAACAACCATAACGAGTAAGAAAAACAACCAAAAATCGAGTTGTGAAAAAATCAGTGGTTCTTTGTCATTGAAAGAAAATATTTGCCAAAAACGATCCATTTATTTAATTTTTTTTAATTCATCTATTTGTTTCATCTGCCCGAGGTATTTTACAAAAGCATCAATCAGCAAATCACCCTTCAAATGATAACCGACGGACGTAAAATGTACCATGTCGCTTTGCATAAGTCCATTGTTAAACCATAATTTAGAGGATCCTAATTCCCCCATCAATCCATAAACATCCCAAACCGGCTGCTGGTATTCTTCCGCTAATTCTATAATTACTTCCCGCTGACGCGCAATATTTCTATTTAAGTACTTTCTATGGAAATATGAATCATTTGGAACAGTTAGAAGTATCGCGCATTTTGGATTTGCCTTCAAAACAATTTTCATCATTTTCTCCAAATTTCGCTTGTAAACTTGTGGGTCAAATTTGTCGTAAGGAACATTTGCATCATTGGTTCCAACGGAAAAAGTGAAAAAGTCTGGAGGATATGCCATTAATTGTTCTTCAAAATTTTCATTCGCCAAGTAAGTATAAAGTCCTGCGCCATTGATTCCTATAGAGGTGTAAGAAATTCCAGGATCGCTATTCATGAATTGAAAACCATAAATCTCTAAGCCTAAAACTTCTTCTGTATTTCTGGAAAACTGAAGGTCTAAGGTGTCAATTAAATCGGTGAAATAAACATCGGTATACCCAATTTCCAAATTATGTTCCACGCGATTCACTAATAATTCTGCTTCTCCAAATTGCAAATCAAAAGGCAATTCTCCTTTGTTGTGGTAAATACGAATACTGGAAAATGGCGGTTTCACATTTGATTTGTCGTGCTTAAAATAAATAGTAATAAGTGAATCCTTGCAAATTAATGCTGCTCCCATCAATCCATAATCAACTGTTTCGGGTCGTTGGCTGATACTTCGGTATGCCGTCCAATGGTTTGGAGAGGAAAAAAAATAATTCGCGGGATTATTGGTATTCGCCAAATCAAATGGAAACACAATTCCTCGTTCACCTGAAATATCTGACCAGTTAGATTGTAAAAAACTTCGGAAATCATGTGAATAAATATCCGCTTGAATATGCGAACCCCCAAGATGGTAGAAATTTAATTTTCTGTCCTTTTGATTCACCATCGCATTGAATTCATGGTAGAAATGTTCCCAATTTGGACTTTTAGCCGTGAAAAACTGAAAATTATTTTTCTCAATTGCCATAAATGGATAGCGATTTCCAATAGCGGAATCCAGCATAGCATAATCCGGAAAGCAATACACATTCAATGAGTCCGAAATTGGCTCGTTTTCATTCTCCTGTGCCTTGAAAGAAAACACCAGTGAAAGAAAAATTAGAAAACCAATTGCTTTAAGAATCAAAATGCACGTAATTTAGTGGGTTGTTTTTAATTGCCATTTTGCAAATTCTGCTGCAAATGCATCGAAGAAAAGTTGGGAAATAATACTTGCTCCTTGGTTGCTGAAGTGAATGTAATCTTTTCCAGCAAGACCTTTTTCTACCCATGAAGGCATTGAGTTTTTTCCGCCCATAGCAGAATAAAGATCCCAATAACCGCCACCAACTTCTAGTGTGACTTTTTTCATTTGCGCAACGCAATACGATAAATAAGGATAACTTACAAAAACACCATTTTCTAATTTTGACATGTCGCTAGGTCCAATAACCACTATTGCGGCGGAAGGACGTAGTTTCTTAATCGTGTTTAATTGACTTTTAAATGAATTTGCATACGATCTAACGGAACTGCTATCTTTGAAGAAAGGAACTGAGTTTCCGCCAAATTGCATGAGAATCATTTCTGTGTTTAATTCCGTAAATAGTTTCCCTAATAAAGTTTGATCTGTAGACCCGAAAATCATTCCGTTGGAGCCGCGCATCCCGACATTACTAACTTGTACGCCAAAATCACCTTCCAAGGAAAAACCACTTATCGTTGGACTAACAGCAGCAGAAAAGACAAATTTTAGTTTTCCTGGAGTCGCTGGGAAATTCAAGTTCAAGGTATGCGCTTTACCATCTTTTATTAAGCTGTCTTCGTGAATTAAATTTCCATTTTGAAATACTTTAACCAAGCAAGGTTTGTAGCAGCTGTTGTAATACATGGAAACATTATTGTACTCACGGGATCTGGAATACGAACTTTTTCCAGGTGCAATTTCAATCCAAGCTTCTTTTAGTGTTGTTTCCCGCTGCAATCCTGTACTATCCAATTCTGGAGAGAAACGAGCTGCAGATCCCATCGATCCATACTTTCTATTTTTCAGTTTATTGCCACCAAAACAAGTGTAACGCGTGAAATTATCCGAATAGGCTTGCGTAAAAGTGAAGGTATTGTAAACATTCATTGCTGGAATTAGTCCAGGTCCATTTCCGCCAAATTGATTTTGAATACGCTGGCGAATATAGGCGGTCATCCGATCGCCTTCAATCTGCGAATCGCCATAATGTAAAATGTGTAACTTTTTTTTGTCATTCGCTACATTCTGTAACTTATGGAAGAAGGCATGAAGGTTGCTTAAACCAGTTTCATTTAAATGTATTTCTGTCGCACTTTCAGAAGATAACGTTCCTCCATTTGGCGCTCCCATGTTTCCATTGGATCTGTTGCTGTGCTTCATTAAGGTATCGATTTCAATACTACTTGTGTCCACTTTTGCAACAAGTGTTGTAATGTCTTTCTTTATTTGTTCCGTAGGATGCCACAAACTTTCCTTACCTAGAAAATTAATGGTAAGTCCGGAAATATTCCACCCGTTTTTTGGTACATACAATGCGATTGGCAGCAGAATGAGTAAAATCCCTAACACGAAAGCTAGGACTTGGATTGGCTTTATTTCTTTCAATATAATTCGTTTATACTACAAATTTAAGGAACTCATTCAGGAAATTTAGCGATTGTATTGAAAATTGTCAACAATTCAACTGGAAGGATTTTTTTAAAAATAATTCTGATTTAAATGCACAACTTAAAATAAGAACGAATAACATAATTTCAAGACCTTTTTTAAGGTTTTCATTTTTTTTGAATGTCAACTTTTCACACTACAGCTTAAGTTCGCTGACATCCTGTCCGAATTAGAATATTGGCAGTATCTTTGACAAGCCACAATTACTAAAATCGCGAACAATGGCAGAGAAAAAAGAAATGCATAATCCAGAAGACGAAAACGTGAAAAACGAAAACGAAGTTGTTGCTGAAACAACTACCGAGGAGCAACCAGAAGAAAAAAGCGAGCCTACTCCAGAAGAAAAATACGCAGAATTGAATGATCGTTTTCTTCGTTTGTATGCCGAATTCGATAATTATAGAAAACGGACAAATAAGGAACGTGTTGATTTGATTAGTACTGCAAATGCCGGGATTCTTGTCGATTTACTACCCGTTTTGGACGATTTCGAGCGCGCAATTTTAAACAATGAAAAGGCCGAAGAAATAAATGGTGTTAAAGAAGGTTTCAATTTGATTTTTACTAAATTCAAAAATAATTTAGAATCCAAAGGTTTGAAAGCGATGGAGGCAAAAGGCAAACCATTTGACAGCGAATTACACGAAGCAATTGCCAACGTTCCCGCTCCTTCTAATAAAGAAAAAGGAAAAGTTATCGAGGACGTTGAAAAAGGATACTATTTGAACGATAAAGTAGTCCGTTTCGCGAAAGTAGTTGTTGGTCAATAAATTCATGCAGAATAAATTTTAAAATTCTGCCCCACACATATTAAAATCCCATAGGGAATGAGTCAAAAAAGAGATTTTTACGAAATATTAGGTGTTTCCAAAAATGCAGACGAAGCGGAGATTAAAAAAGCGTACCGCAAATTAGCGTTGAAATACCATCCTGACAAAAATCCGGATGATGCATCTGCGGAAGAAAAATTCAAGGAAGCAGCAGAAGCATACGAAATTCTAAGCAATAGTGAAAAACGCTCTAAGTATGATCGTTTTGGACATTCTGGAGTTGGCGGTCAAAGTGGTTTTGGCGGCGGCGGCATGAACATGGATGACATTTTCTCCCAGTTTGGCGATGTTTTTGGCGGTGCTTTCGGTGGCGGAGGTAGCTTTGGTGGAAGTAGAGGAAATGGCGGAAGTAGAACCGTTAGGGGAACTAACCTGCGCGTAAAAATGAAATTGACACTGGAGGAAATTTCAGAAGGTGTAAAAAAGAAAATAAAAGTCAACAAACTCGTTAATGCAGAAGGCGTGACGTATAAGTCCTGTCAAACGTGTAACGGAAGTGGACGCGTTACCCGCGTTGCGCAAACATTTCTTGGCGCAATGCAAACGCAATCGGTTTGTCCTTCTTGTCAGGGAGCAGGAAAAATGATTGATAAAAAACCTGCAGATTCGGATCCTCAAGGTTTAAAAAGACAAGAAGAAGTTATTGAGATTGAAATTCCGGCAGGTGTAGAAGAAGGAATGCAATTAAGCGTAACTGGTAAAGGAAATGCCGGACCTTTCAATGGCGTTCCAGGAGATCTAATCGTTTTGATTGAAGAAACAGAACATCCAGAATTGAAGCGTGATGGCGATAATTTGCACTACGAAGCGTATGTGAATTTTGTGGATGCTGTAATCGGTGAATCCATTGAAATCCCTACTGTAAGCGGAAAAGCTAAAATAAAAGTGGAGCCTGGAACGCAAAGCGGCAAGGTTTTGAGACTGAAAGGAAAAGGAATTCCGCATCTACAGCGCCACGGACAAGGGGATTTATTTGTGCATATTAATGTGTGGACCCCGAAAAAAGTTTCGAAAGAAGAACGGGAAATGCTCGAAAAAATGAAAAATAGTGAAAACTTTAAACCTAGTCCGGATAAAAGTGACAAAAGTTTTTTTGCCAGAATGAAGGATATGTTTCAGTAAGATTTTAAAT
>JBIKZR010000004.1:0-17298 GCA_044354635.1 Crocinitomicaceae bacterium
GCTTCTGCTGGAATAATGGGAATTGGTGGTTACTTTATCATGGGTGGAAAAATGACGTTTGGTGATTTTATTTCTTTCACCTTGCTTTTAGGATTCATGATTGCACCGATTATTCAAATGAGTAATATCGGCAGTCAACTATCCGAGGCAATGGCTGGATTGGATAGAACGCAAGAATTAATGAATATGCCTGAAGAAAACGACTGCACAGAACGCACAAATTTTGTTCAAGAAATTACGGGAAACATTGAATTTGAAAACGTTTCCTTTAGCTACGAAAAAAGCAAAGAAGTATTGACGGATATCACCTTTAGTGCTCCGGCAGGAAGTGTTACCGCATTAGTTGGTTCATCGGGTTCCGGAAAGTCAACTATCGCAGGTTTGGCGGCAACGTTCTTAAATCCAGTTTCTGGAAAAGTAACCTTGGATGGTGTTGATCTTGCAACCGTTAACTTAAGCAGCTATAGAAAGAATTTGGGAGTTGTTTTGCAAGACGATTTTCTGTACGAAGGAACGATACGTGAAAACATCTTATTTCCGCGTCCGGATGCGACAGAAGAACAACTTTTAGCGGCTGTGAATGGTGCGTATGTCAACCAGTTTACAGACAAATTTGAAGAAGGTTTGGAAACGGTAATCGGCGAAAGAGGGGTGAAGCTTTCTGGTGGACAACGCCAGCGAATTTCTATTGCACGCGCTTTATTAGCGAATCCAAAAGTTATTATTTTAGACGAGGCGACATCGAATTTAGATACAGAAAGTGAATCTTTTATTCAAAAAAGTTTACAGGAACTGATGAAAGACCGCACCACTTTTGTGATCGCGCACCGCTTGAGTACCATTCAAAAAGCAGATCAAATTCTGGTAATTGAAGAAGGAAAAATAGTTGAATCCGGAAAGCACGACGCCTTGATTGAGAAAAAAGGAAGGTATTGGGAATTATTTACGTACCAAAGTAGAATTTAAGTTCCTAGGATTAGGGATTTTGGGCGTTCCACTTCGTGGCGGGCTTTCCATTCCAATCTTTTGTGAGAAACAAAAGGATTTCCATTTCTATCCCTAACGCAGCAATTCCAGTTTTCGCCTAAATCGCCGTGGGTTTTAATTAGATTGCTTCGCGATTCCTATTCAATTGCTTTTGCCGAAAATAAAGGAACATTGGAAACGCAAACGCAAACGCGATAAAAAAAGTGAGAAAAAGGTAAAGCCAAACATGTTTCATTTTTAAGCGCTTGCACTCCACTACCATAAATAGCGCTGCTGCTAGTGCTGTAGTCCAGAAATCCAAAGTTATACTCTTAGCGTAAAAACTAGTCGTCCACGTGCTGCCAATAAATTCAAGTACATCAAAACTCCCCTTGTTTTCGAGTACCCCCAAAATCACAAAATAATACGTGAAAAACCCACCGAAAAGCGACAAAAGAAGGTAAAAAACAGGTAAAATGTGGTTTGCTTTTTTCATAGTTTACTTTTTATGCAATTCCAATATTAAAACCGCTATCGAACGTTAATTTCCCATTTATTTTCCTGCTTTCCACGGAAAGTCCATCCGCCGAACCAGGAACTTCCAAGCCTTTAATTACACCAGTTTTCCCCTTCTCCAATAACTCAAGAATGTTAGTCTCTGTAAGTTTCTTCCCTAAAAGTTCAAATGGAATTTTAAAACCACATTCCTTATAGTTCGAACAACCAATAGCTGCTTTTCCGCGCATGAGCTTGGTGCTTTTACACTTGGGACAATCCAAGGTTTCCAGCGCTACTTTTTCCTTTACTATACGCGGAGCGCGCGGTTTTTTCTCCGCTTTCTCCACAATAGCATTTTGATCGTGGATTTCAATTTTGCGGTAGGTATTAAAGATTACTTCATCTGTTAATTCTCGAACCATTTTAAAAAGTTCCTGTTTGAAAACCTCTAATTCGTATTCTCCTTTTTCAATTAGTCGAATTTTCCGCTCCCAATCGCCCGTGAGTTCCGGACTTTTCAATAATTCATTTTGAATTGTATCAATCAAATCCATTCCCGTTGGAGTCGCTAAAATATTTTTTCGGTTCTTTTCAATGTAGCGCCGACGAAACAACGTTTCAATAATATTTGCACGGGTAGAAGGCCTTCCAATACCATTGTCCTTCATCAATTCGCGTAAATTCTCATCTTCCACTTGTCGACCGGCAGTTTCCATTGCCCGCAACAATGTTGCTTCTGTATATGGTTTTGGGGGAGAAGTTTTTCCTTTGTGCACCATCGGCTTGTGCGGACCTTTTTCACCTTGCACAAAAACAGGCAATATTTTTTCTTCCGTTTCCGCTTTATTTTCTGCTTTTTCACCCTCGTAAACTACACGCCAACCGGGTTCAATAATTTGTTTTCCGGTAACTTTAAAATCCAACTTCCCAACCTTTGCCAATACAGTCGTATTCGAAACTTTACATTCCGGATAAAATACGGCAATAAAACGCCGGGCAATCAAATCATATACCTGCTGTTCTGTTGGCGTTATGCCACTTGGATTTACACCAGTTGGAATAATCGCATGGTGATCCGTCACTTTTTTATCGTCGAAAACAGTTTTGGATTTTGGGATTGGCGCTTGCAATAACGGCGCTGTAAAACGAGAATAATACTGCATTCCTTTTAAAATTCCTTCCACCTTCGGATAAATGTCCTCCGAAAGATAGGTCGTGTCTACACGCGGATATGTTACAATTTTCTTTTCGTATAAACTTTGCACCAGTTTTAGCGTTTCATCCGCAGAAAACCCGAATTTTTTGTTGCCTTCTACTTGCAAACCTGTTAAGTCGAACAGACGTGGATTTCCTTCTTTCCCTTCTTTTTGTTCGAAGGAAGTGATTTCTAATTCGTGCTCCTTCAAATATACTAAGCCTTTATTCGCTTTCTCTTCAGAAGAAAGTCGATCTATTTGACAGAGAAATTCCGTATCGCGGTAAATCGTTTTTAATTCCCAATATTCTGCGGAGTTAAATGCGTTAATTTCTTTTTGCCGCTGAACAATCATCGCTAAAGTTGGGGTTTGCACGCGTCCAACCGAAAGTGTTGCTTTGTTTTGTCCAAATTTCTTGGTGAAAGCTCTTGTTGCGTTTATTCCCAAAAGCCAATCTCCAATCGCTCTAGCGCTTCCCGCTGCATATAAATTATCGTATTGTTTGGAATCTTTTAGTTTGGTGAATCCTTCCTTTATTGCTTCTTCGGTTAACGAGGAAATCCATAAACGCTGAATTGGTTTTTTACACTTTGCTTTCAATAAAACCCAACGCTGAATCAATTCTCCTTCTTGTCCGGCATCCCCGCAATTAATCACCGAATCGCATTGAGCTACTAAGTTTTCTATGCATTTAAACTGTTTTTGAACACCAGAATCCTCTACGACTTTTATCCCGAAATTCTCTGGAATAATTGGTAAATCTTCCAATTTCCACCATTTCCATTGTTCTTTATAGTCGTGTGGTTCTTTTAGCGTGCACAAATGCCCGAATGTCCAGCTTACCCAATAGCCATTCCCTTCCCAGTAGCCGTCTTTTCGATTACGGGCGCCAAGAATTTCAGCAATATCTTTAGCTACAGAAGGCTTTTCAGCAATGCAAAGAATCATTATTTTTTTGTTTTTTCAGTACTATTTGTTCGGACTTAAAGAGCTTCTAAAAGGTAGTTTTGATGCTACAGCTTATTTTTTCACGTAGTGTTTAATAGCAAAATTTGCTTCGTGTTTTTCGTCTATTTCCTGCTTGAAAACTTCTGTAATAGCCCATTTATTTTGATCAAATGAAGGGAAAAATGTCTCCGCGTCGTATGTTTTATCAATGTGTGTAATATACATCTCATCTATACAATCCATTTCCATGGCCTGCGAATAAATTTGCCCACCGCCAATGATAAAAACAGTTCTTTCGTCTTCCTTTTTATAGGCGTCCAGACAATCTTCTAACGAATGAAAAACCAAACATCCTTCCGCTTGGAAAGTAGTATTATGGGTTAAAATAACATTCTCCCGGTTGGACAAAGGACGAAAACGATCCGGAATAGAATCAAAGTTTTTTCTGCCCATTACCACAATATGCCCATTTGTTGTTTCTTTGAAGAACTTCATATCGATCGGAAGATGCCACATAAGATCATTGTTTTTCCCAATTCCTTGTTCCCGATCCATCGCTACAATTAACGCTACTTTCATTCTTCGATATATTTAAATTCTTTGGGTGAAACGAAAACTATTTTCATTCCGGATGTGAAACCGCAATCTTCTAAAAACCGCTTTTCTCCTTTGGTTTCCTCTTTAGTGGCAAACATTCCATAAACAAATGCATAAGTTCCATTCGACTGAATAACTTTTATAACCGAAGGAGAAAGAAGCGTTTTTTTGATGGCAGGCAATAGAATGTCTTTTCGTTCATCCAGTAAAATGGCATAATAACCGCTTAAGAAATGCTGGAATTTCTTCCCAACTTCACTGGAGGCAGTTACGGTATATTCTTGGGAACCTTTGCTGTGTTCCGCAAAAAGCTGTCTACTATCTGCAAAAAACTCTTGCATAGCTGCTGATTCTGAAGCATTCATGAAGTCGGGGCGGTAATATTTGTAATCAAATTCAGGCAAAATATAGTAATATTTAACCGCTTGTTCCTGTTTGGTGTGCACGTATGCAAAACTATGGTGCACTTCTTTTATTGTAATTTCTCCTGCTACTTTTTGAAGTGTTGCCCCAACCATTAAACCTCCATTTTTATAGCGGTCCCGCTGATTGGAAACGTAATTTCCCATGGAATAAACGGTTAATTTTTCTTCCTTATTTACTATTTTTTTCTGTAGCGGCTGAATAACATGCGGATGGCTTCCAATCACCATGTCAACGCCTAAATCATAGCAGTATTTTTCCCAGTTTTTTTGATACGCGTTCGGAAGAGATTGGTATTCGGTTCCCCAATGCATCGTGCAAATCAAATATTCTGCCCCCAATTTTTTGGCTTTTTCCACATCTTTTTTAATAACGGCGCTATCGATATAGTTTATAATCAGTGGAGCGGCAACAGAAATACCGTTTGTACTATAGGTGTAATTTAGAATCGCTACTTTCATCCCGTTTTGGTTTAGGATTAGAGGGTAATTCTTATCGCGTTCCGCTTTGTTCCGAAACGTTCCTGTATGCTGAATTCCCAATTTATCCAAAACATCCAATGTTCGCGTAACTCCTTTTGCTCCACCATCGCAAGAATGGTTGTTACACGTTAGCAACACATCAAATCCAGCTTCCATTAATGCCGCAGACAACTCTTCAGGCGCAGAGAATTGAGGATAGCCGCTGTATGGTTTTCCTGCATGTGTCACTTCTAAATTCGCAATGGAAATGTCGTGCTGTTCAATTATTGGTTTCACAAATTGAAAACCGGCATCGTAGTCGTAACTATCTGTTGCAGTGTTTCGTGCCGCATTGATTTGTGGCCCGTGTGACATTACATCTCCTACAAAAAGTAAGGAAAGTTCTTGTTTTTCTTGGCCGCTAACACATGCAGTGTAGAAAATAACAAAAAGAAATAAACCTTTTCTCCATTTAATCATTAAGCTCTTTTTACGGTGAAACAGTTGCGTTTTTGGACAGGCTTAAACCGCTACAGCGCCTTTGATATGAGGGTGCGGATCGTAATTCACCAATTCAAAATCTTCTAGCGTAAAACTAAAAATATCTTTTACGTTAGGGTTTATTTTCATTGTTGGTAATTCTCTGATTTCTCTTGAAAGTTGCAAATGTGCTTGTTCAATGTGGTTGCTGTATAAATGCGCATCCCCAAAAGTGTGAATGAAATCGCCCGGCTCCAAATCGCAAACTTGCGCAACCATCATTGTGAGTAGAGCATAGGAAGCAATATTGAATGGAACACCTAGAAAAGTATCTGCGCTACGCTGGTACAACTGACAACTCAATTTTCCTTTTGCAACATAAAACTGAAACAACGTGTGGCAAGGCGGAAGCGCCATCTGGTCAACATCTGCAACATTCCAAGCGGAAACAATAAGTCTGCGCGAATCTGGATTTTTTTTGATTTGTGTAATTAAATTCGCGATTTGATCGATTGTTCCGCCGTCTTTTGCAGGCCAGCTTCGCCATTGGTGCCCGTAAACCGGACCAAGATTTCCGTTTTCGTCTGCCCATTCATCCCAGATCGACACGTTATTTTCTTTCAAAAATCGAATGTTGGTATCGCCTTGTAAAAACCACAATAATTCAACGATTATGGAACGTAAGTGAATTTTTTTTGTTGTGACAACAGGAAAACCTTTGGAAAGGTCAAATCGAATTTGGTGACCAAAAACGGAAATTGTACCCGTTCCTGTTCGGTCTTCTTTTTTTGTCCCGTTTTCTAAAATATGGTGTAATAAATCGTGGTATTGCTTCATCTTTTATCCTTTACTTCAAGTGGACCAAGATACGAAAAAGAGATGTAAATTTTGCGGTAAGTTATGAAGAAATCAGTCTATTTTATTAACTTTTTTAGCGTGTTTAATTCCCAAAAAGCCAAAAAGCAGCAGCGTGATTAAAAAAGTGAGTGCGCTAATGTAAAAAGCAGTTTTCACTAATGGATTCTTGTATTCAAACGTGATTTTTGTATTTCCTTCAGGTACTAATAGTGTCATGAAATTCAAATTGCTTTTATAAATTGGTACTTCTTTGCCATTTATTCGTGCCTGCCAACCGCTGTATTTTTTTTGAAAAATCGTTAATAATTGTTGCTTTTTTGTGCGTGTTAGAATATCGAATTTCGAAGCATCATAGTTCAAAAGAATTGCAGTGTCTCCTTTTTCATTTTTTAAAGATTTTTGTTGCAATACATTCAGCTCGCTTGGTTCGAAAAAGAGTTGTTTTGGAGTAAACAAACTGTCTTTTTTGAAATGGGGAAGTGCCGCAGTGGAAAGGACAGAATCGCTGAGTAACAAAAGGTTATTTTGTTTGATTTTGTCGAATAATTGGCGGTATTCACTTTCTAAAAATTCATACGATGAAAAAGAAAAAGAATTAAATCCTTCTGCGCTGAATTGTTTTTGAAAGGAACTGACATTTTTCCAATAGGGTTGACCAATTCCAATTAAACGAGCCGCTTCTTCTATCGTTATTGGTTTTACATTCGGAAATCCTTTGGGAAGAATAGCTGTATTTTTGTACGCTTCTCGAGCTGTCACATGTTCCGAATAAATAGAAGAAGGGGCATTTAGATGCGTTGCCAAAAACAAGTCTAGAAAAGTCAAAATTAAAACGCTTGCTATCCATTTCTTTTTGTCGTTTATTTTCCAAAGTACAATTAAAAACAGAACCAAAAAAACCAGTTGAACAAGCGATTGAAATGCTGTGTTTTGCCAATAGGTGGCAGTTGCAGAATCTGTGAACAATTCTGTTTTCATGAACGAAACAAGTGAAAGATATCCCTTGCTTCGGGCAATAATTATCCAAATAAACAGGAATAGCACTAAAACAAGTGTGCCAATTTGAAGTTTTCTTTTTTTCCAAATAGCCAATTCTAGTTGGGTTTTTAGGAAATAGATACCAGTGAGTAGCGCACCAATAATGAAAAATAGGCGAAAAACACTTGGGAACCGGAACACATTCATCATCGGAACGTAATGGAACAAAAATGCGCGAACCGGAAGGTATTCTCCAACCGAAGCGAGTAAACTGAAAATTCCAAAGTAAAATAAAATGGAAATTTCCAGTGGTTTTTTCGTGAATATTCCCAGAACAAAAAATAATAAAGGCAAGAGTCCAAAATAGCCGTTTCGCATCGAAAGATCGGAGTTGAAATAGTCGGTATGGGTTGTACTCGCCAAAGGAGTAATAAACGAAATAAAGGATTGCGGAGAAAATGGCGAAAAAAGAGCCTGCGCCAATTCAAAGTCGCCCAAACGAGACAAATACGGACTTACTTGATAGATGGAAACAAATAAAACTAAACAAAGCAGAATGGTATACATTAGAAACACAAAATGCCTCCCAAGAAAATGCATTATTTTAACGCTGTCCTTTTGCTGAAACTCTTTAAAAAGATAGATGCAAAAAAACAGCAACAACAAGTAGAATAAAATTATGGTAAAAGCTGGATAACCACCACTTACCATTAAGAACAGAAAAAATGCGGCCCGCAAACTATTCCAATACGAACGCTCCTGAACCATTCGAAAATAAAAGTTCAAGACAAAAGGCAACCATGCTGCACTAATTATATAAGGAAGGTGTTGTGCGTTTCCAATAAAAACGCCGCAAAGCATGTATGAAATACCGACTAGTAACGCATAATTTTGCTCAAATTTTAGTGTTTTAGCCAAAAGATAAAATCCTATTCCGGCAAAAAATGTATGGATCCAAAATTCAAATCCAATCGTATAAATGGTGTAACCGCTAAAATAACCGATTATCCAAACCAACGGATACCAAGCTCCACTAGAAGGGTCTGCATGAATTGGATAGCCCAAATCTTGAAAGGGATTCCAATACGGCAATTGGCCGTTTTGCAAACATTCGCCAATGTGAAACCTCCACGGATAAAAACAATCAATCGCATCGTATTTTACAGGATATAAAAAAAAGGAAACAGGAAAAAACACGAGCACCGCAACTAGGAGAAAAATAATATACGGAGCGTAAGTTTTTTTTAACAGCACAATTCTTTTTTTAAAACCTATAATTTTGCATTTGCATTGTCAAAAATAACACAACCATTGGATTTCATACAATTTCAGATATAAAACGTTATTTTTATGCCGCAATTGCAGCACATGGTAAAAGTAAGCATCGTTATTCCGTCGTATCGTTCTGCCAACGTTTTGGAGAATAATTTGCCGTACCTACTGCTTTTTTTGAAGCAACAAAATTTCGCTTCGGAAGTTATCATTGTTGACGATGGCTCGAAAGATTCCGGTGAAACCGAACGGGTTGCTCTTCAACACAAGTGCAGCTATTTGGGGTATCCTGAAAATCGGGGGAAAGGTTTTGCCGTGCGAACGGGAATGGCAGCTGCGCAAGGTGACATTTGTATCTTTACAGATGCAGATATTCCATTTGAAACGAGCGCAATCGATGCAATAATTCATTACATACAAGTGAAGGAATTTGATGTGGTAATTGGAGATCGGGGTTTGCAAGCATCTAATTATTTTTCTAAAATCTCCAACCAAAGAAGGTTTGGAAGTGGATTCTTCACGTTTATAGTTGGACGGTTTGTAACAACCGGTATTTCAGATACGCAATGCGGCCTAAAGGGTTTTCGGAAAAATGTTGCTGCAGATCTTTTTGGTAAATCCCGTATCCTTGGTTTTACATTCGATGTTGAATTGGTGTATATTTCATTGAAACGGAATTATGACATCAAAAAAATACCGGTAAATCTGAGAAGTCAGGAAGGGAATTCCGTAAATATTTTTAAACACGGTTTTAAAATGGTTTTGGATCTGTTTATTTTGAAAATCAATCATTTAAGAGGATATTATAACGGAAATGAATAGAAGATTAACCAACACGATTCGTTTTGTAATGGACGAATTAATTCCGCCGTTTGTGCGCGATTCGAAAATTTTCATGTATCCATTTTATCTGTTTGCCTATCGGGGAAGAAATATCCGAGAAGTGATGCAGTTTAAAAGTAAAGTTTACGACTATTCGCCCGAACAATATGCATCTTTTTATAATAATTTGAATACGATTTCTAGAAATCGCGCTACGGATATGAATGGTGCATGTATTGATTTTATTTTAAATTCTATCGATCCAACTGCAATTAATATTATCGACATTGGCTGTGGAAGCGGCTACCTACTCGGTAAAATTGAGCAAAAATTTCCTACAATAAAACGCACTGGCTTTGACATCAAAGTCGCAACAGGGAATGAGACTTTCAACTACGTTCATGGAAATATCGAAAAATTACCCTTCGAAGATAATGCTTTTGATGTAGTAATGTGCAGCCATACCATTGAACATTTATTACAATTGGACACCTGTATTTCTGAACTGAAAAGAATTACAAAAAAGCAATTGTTTATTGTTACGCCGTGCCAAAGATTCTTTTATTATACCCTGGATGAACACGTGAACTTTTTTCCCTACAAAGAAAAATTAACAGCGATTTTACCTTTTGAGAATTTTGAATGCCATAAGCTGCAAGGAGATTGGGCGTATCTTGGCACTAAAGATACCATTGATTAAAACCATTTTGATTTTTTAGTTCGAAAAAAAATTATATTTGTTGCATGATGCGTCTTTTACTTGTTGTATTTGTTTTAGTTCCAATTATTGGATTATCTCAAAAACCTATTGAATTAAAGTCTAAATTTTTCGGAGTTTACGAAGGTAAAATCGCTTCATTTTTAATGGATAGTGGCAAGGATTTGTTGTCGGTTGAGGAAAGTCCAATAACAATCGAAATTGCGGAAGAAACTATTCTGTTTGCCATTGGAAGCAATAAAAAAAGCGGAATTTACACTGTATTGTTTGAAGCAGACAAGTACTTTTTGTTAGACTGTAAAATCAATGGTCAATTGGCAAATGAGCGGGTTGTTGTCTTTAAAAAAGGAAAGAAAATTTCACGGGATGGTTTGTACCCGCAACCAAATACTATTTTACTGAAATCTAAAAATTAAAAAGGAAGCCAAATTGTAAAAGTTGTTCCTTTTTCAAGGGTACTTATAACATCGATTTTACCGCCATGTGCATCAATTAATAATTTCACGTAGAATAATCCCAGTCCAAATCCTTTCACATTGTGAATGTTTCCCGTAGGAACACGGTAAAATTTATCAAAAATCATTTTTAAATCTTCGCGTTTTATGCCTATTCCATTGTCTGTGAATTCCAGAATCACCCCGTTTTTTTCATTGCGTGTTGCAACCTTAATTTCCGGCGTTTTGTCACAATATTTTATCGCATTATCAAGCAAATTATATACAACATTTGTAATGTGTACTGGATCTGCTAAGATTTCTGCATTTTCTGCCGCTAAACTCAAATGGATTGAACCGTCTTGCTCCAATTGATTGAACATGAAATTGTCTTTTGCATCCTTCAAAAGCGCATGTAAATCCATCCTCTCTTTTTGGAGAACCAAATGCTCATTGTCCAATTTAGCAACGTTTAAAACGCGCTCTACCTGATTTTCGAGTCGTGTTTTTTATTTGAATATAATTCCAGCATACCGCTTTAGTTTTTCCGGATCGTTCGATAAGTCACTGCGCAAAAGCATTTCACTCGAAAGTCCTATTGTGGAAATTGGTGTTTTCAATTCATGCGTCATATTGTTAATGAAGTCTGTTTTTATTTCTGAAAGCCTTTTTTGCCGCAGAATAACATTTATGGAATACCCAAAAAACACAAGAACCAAAACGATAATTATTAAGACATAGATCCATGGCGACATCAGTTCTGTGAAGGCTTCCGCTGATTTAGAAATGGTATTTGGAAAGTAAACAGTGAAATAATGCCCATCCTTTTTCCAACTTAGTTTTTCGGAAGTTATTCCAACTAATGTATCCGAAACTGGCGCATAAAGTGAATCTATGGTGTATTTTATAAAATTCCCGAATACAATGGAATCCGTGAAACAATCGTAGATGCCATATTGGAAATCCTGCCGAATATCCTGGTTGTAAAATTCGCGTTTCAACAAGGTTTCCAAATAATACGGATGAAGTTCTTCGTTGATATCAACGGTGAAATAGTTGGTTCTAACCTGTTTTACAGCGCCGTATAAGTCTGAGCTATCTGCCTTTTGAGTGGAAATCTCTTCTAAAACGTTGCGGAGAGAAATGTGCACCTGTTCTGAAAAATGCTGCAAATTTAAACTGTCTTCTTTTTCTTGAATCGCAATATTGGTTTGCTGCATCACAAGTGTCTTGCGCATCCAAACCATTTGAACCACCAAAATACTAGCTAGAGAAATAATTCCCAGAATAACAACGGCATTTATGTTTTTGCGATTCACACCTTAAATTTAATAGGATGGCATCGATGGATCAATTTCTGCTGACCAAGCAAGAATTCCACCGGTTAAATTGAATAAATTCGAATAACCGTGATTTTGCTCTAAATAACTAATAACGTTTGCACTGCGCATGCCAGAACGGCAATGTATGATGACTTTTTTATCCGTGTTGATTTCATCTAAGCGAGCCACTATTTCTGCCATTGGAATTAATACCCCATTCAAAGTGCATAGGTCATTCTCAAAAGGTTCGCGCACATCGATCAATTGAAAATCTTGCTTTTCATCAATTAGTTGCTTTAATTCCTGAACGTTTACTGTTTTCATCCGTCGAGATATGAAGAGAAAATAAATGCAGGTGGATTAAAATCCTGTTACTCCATTTACCGTCGTATATTTTAAAATGTTCTTTTTGTCTGGGTGGATTCTCGCAAATGCCGATTGCACAGCCATTGTTCCTTCGTGAAAACCACACAAAATAAGTTTCAACTTGTTTTCATAGGTATTTACATCGCCAATGGCATAGATCCCGGGAATATTGGTGGAATAATCCAATGTATTTACTTTTATTGCATTTTTCTCTATTTCAAATCCCCAATCTGCAATTGGTCCCAAACTTGGTTTCAAACCAAACAATGGAATAAAATGGTCTGTTTCCACGATGATTTCGCCATCTTTTTGGTGGGTTACCACAACATTTGTAAGGTTCCCATCGCCATGAATCCCCGTTACTTCCGCCTCCGTTATTAATTTTATTTTCCCAGATCCAGCAAGATCAATTACTTTTTGCACGGAATCTAAATGTCCGCGGAAAGAACTACTTCGGTGCACTAAAACTACTTCTTTTGCAATATTTTTTTCGGAGAGGAAAATTGACCAATCCAATGCGGAATCTCCTCCGCCAGCAATCACCACACGTTTTCCATGGTAAAATTCCGGATCTTTAATAATGTATTCAACGCCTTTGTCTTCAAAATTTTCTAAATTTTCAATCGGTGGTTTTCTTGGTTCAAAAACGCCTAAACCTCCTGCAATCATTACAATTGGAGCTTCGTGTTTTGTTCCTTTTACAGTTGTTACAATAAATGTATTGTCAGACGTTTTGTCAATTGTCATTGCCGCTTCACCAAGCGTAAATCCTGGTTTGAACGGAGCAGCTTGTTCCATCAAATTATCAATTAATTCTCCGGCCAAAACACTTGGGAATCCTGGGATATCGTAAATTGGTTTTTTAGGATAAATCTCTGAACATTGTCCGCCCGGTTGTGGGAGCGAATCTATTAGATGGCATTTTAGTTTTAGTAATCCTGCTTCGAAAACGGTGAAAAGTCCTACTGGCCCCGCACCGATAATTAGTATATCTGTTTGAATCATTTTTCGTATGTGTAAAACGCTGCAAATTTAGTGAATACTTACCTAACAATGCAAAAAATGAATTGTTCTTTTGCCGCTTGAAAAGTGTTTTTTAATTAGGCGTCTCTGTTAAATGTATTTTTTGGCGAATTCCCAAAGTACAACGCCTGCACAGACAGAGACATTCAGACTGTGTTTTGTTCCAAATTGTGGTATTTCTAGAATGTAGTCAGAAACATCTATCACATCTTGATCTACGCCATTTACTTCATTTCCAAAAATTAAAGCGAATTTTTTCTCCTTTAAATTAGGAACATCCTGTAGAAATGTCGTTTTCTCCGTTTGCTCAATGCTACAGATAGTCATCCCGTCATTTTTCAATTCCTTCACCAAATCCGAAATAGATTGCCGGTATTCCCAAACAACCGTTTCCGTTGCGCCAAGTGCAGTCTTCTGAATGTCTCGGTGTGGCGGATTTGCCGTGATACCGCACAGATAAATTTTTTCAACATTGAAAGCATCTGCCGTTCGAAAAAAGGATCCGATGTTATTTAAACTTCGAATATCGTTCAAAACAACCGTGACAGGGAATTTTTTTTGCTGTTTGAATGCTTCCTCTGAAACACGCTCCAACTCCCATAATTTTAATTTTTTATTCATATTGTTGAAAAGATGCAGCCCTGAAGTTTTGTCTACTCGCTACTTGGCGTTAAATTTACACAACAAATTCACAAAATCAGTAGACTTGGCGAAAGGAAAAGTAGAAAAAAGTGCGAGTGAAACGCCTTTGATGAAGCAGTACAATCAAATTAAAGCAAGACATCCACAAGCTTTACTGCTGTTTCGTGTTGGCGATTTTTACGAAACATTTGGTGCAGATGCAATATTAACCTCCAAAATTCTCGGGATAACCCTGACAAAGCGAGGAGCTGGATCTTCCTCCGAAATTGAATTGGCAGGATTTCCGCACCATTCTATCGACACGTATTTACCAAAGTTGGTGCGCGCAGGACAACGTGTTGCAATTTGCGATCAATTAGAAGATCCTAAGATGACCAAAACCATTGTGAAACGCGGCGTAACGGAATTAGTAACGCCAGGCGTTTCGTTCAATGATCAAGTTTTAGATCAAAATAAAAATAATTTCTTGTGTGCTATTAATTTTGGTAAATCGGAACACGGAATCTCCTTCTTGGATGTTTCTACTGGTGAATTTCTAGTTGCACAGGGAAACATGGAATACATCGACAAATTATTGCAGGGTTTTGAACCAAGTGAAATTGTCTATGCAAAGAATAAATCCAACGAGTACAATCAATTTTGTGGGGATAAATTCCATTCGTTCCGTTTGGAAGATTGGGTTTTCGCAAAAGATTTTGCCAACGAATCCTTAAATAAACATTTTGAAACGAATTCTTTGAAAGGATTTGGAATTGAAAACTTGGATAATGGCGTGATTGCAGCGGGTGCAATTTTATTTTATTTATCGGAAAATCAGCACAGTCGATTAGGACATATTACAGCAATTTCTCGCATTGAAGAAGAACGCTATGTCTGGCTCGATCGCTTTACGGTGCGTAATCTGGAATTAATCAGTTCTCCGCATGAAAACGCAACAACGCTTTCAGATGTTTTGGACCATACTAAAACCCCAATGGGCGGACGTATGATGAAAAGATGGATTGTACTTCCGCTGAAGGATGAAAAGCCCATCAATGCGCGTTTACAAGCAGTTTCTTATTTAAAAGAAAGTACCGATATTGCGGATGAACTTGGCGAACGCCTAAAAGCTATTGGCGATATTGAACGGTTAATTTCAAAAGTTGCAGTCGGAAAAGTGAACCCACGAGAAGTGATTCAGTTAAAACGAACATTGCTCCAAATGGATCCGATTAAACAGCGGATTGCAGAAACGAACAGCGCTTCCCTGCAAGCGATTACACAGAAACTTAATCCGTGTGAAAAATTAATTCAGGTAATTCAATCTACCTTGGTAGAAGAGCCAGGGGTACAAATTGGGAAAGGGTTTGTAATTCGGGAAGGATGCAGCACTGAGTTGGACGAATTGCGGGAAATTTCCTTGAATGGCAAACAATACCTGGAGGAGATGCAAAAACGCGAATCAGAAATTTCTGGAATTCCAAGTTTGAAAATTTCGTTCAACAATGTTTTTGGATATTATCTAGAAGTGCGTAACACCCATAAAGATAAGGTTCCACCGCAGTGGATCCGCAAGCAGACTTTGGTTAGTGCAGAGCGATATATCACCGAAGAACTGAAGGAATACGAATCTAAAATATTAGGTGCAGAAGAAAAAATTCATGCGATTGAATCGAAAATGTTTCAAGATTTGGTGTTTACAATGGCAGATTATATTCAGCCGATTCAGTTAAATGCCAGGCTAATCGCCCAACTGGACTGTTTGCTTTCGTTTGCAACTGTTGCTATTGAAAACAACTATTTTCTACCCGAGATTAATACTACCCATGTAATAAAAATAGAGCAAGGAAGGCATCCAGTAATAGAAAAGCAGCTAAAAATTGGGGAAGAATATATCGCAAACGATGTTTTTCTAGACAACGATACACAGCAGATTATTATGATTACAGGACCAAATATGAGCGGTAAAAGTGCAATTTTACGGCAAACCGCATTAATTTGTCTGATGGCTCAAATTGGATCGTTCGTTCCTGCTTCCAAAGCTGAAATCGGATTGGTAGATAAAGTTTTTACACGCGTTGGCGCATCGGATAATATATCTTCTGGTGAATCCACTTTCATGGTAGAAATGAATGAAACGGCAAGTATTTTGAATAATCTTTCCGACCGAAGTTTAATTTTATTGGATGAAATTGGCCGCGGAACAAGCACGTATGATGGAATTTCCATCGCTTGGGCAATCGCTGAATACTTGCACGAAAACCCTAGAGCAAGAGCAAAGACGCTATTTGCAACGCATTACCACGAGTTGAATGAAATGACAAATAAATTTGATCGGATTCAAAACTTCAATGTTTCGGTGAAGGAAATTGGTGCTAAAATTCTGTTCATGCGAAAATTAGTATCAGGTGGAAGTGAGCATTCTTTTGGGATTCATGTGGCAAAATTGGCCGGAATGCCGCAACAAGTTCTTTCCCGAGCTGAACTTATGCTGAAAGAACTAGAGTCGTCACACAATATGTCGGGCAAGAAGCAACTGAAAGAACGCGTGAAAGAAGCAGTTTCATCCGACTCGATGCAACTAAGTTTCTTCCAGCTTAACGACCCTGTTTTAGAGCAGATTAGGGAAGAATTAGTTGCGATAGATATCAATACATTAACCCCAGTTGAAGCATTGATGAAGCTAAATGAAATCAAAAAAATTACCGGAGGATAAATTTTCTTTAAAAAAAGTACTGCAACTGTATTGTATTTTTGGAAATACTTTTTACATTTGTCGCCCGTTACAGTAGGAAGCAAAGGCTCCCGAAAAGTAACAAACTTTAGATCTCACTGCAATGGGATTTAAATTGAAATAAGCGAGAGTAGCTCAGTTGGTAGAGCACAACCTTGCCAAGGTTGGGGTCGCGAGTTCGAATCTCGTCTCCCGCTCAATGTGAAAAACTTTTTACATTATTTAATCAAAGTCCGCTCGAATGGTGGAATTGGTAGACACGCCGGACTTAAAATCCTGTGCCTGTATGGGCGTGCGGGTTCAAGTCCCGCTTCGAGTACTAAAGAGTCTCTGATCTTTCAGAGGCTCTTTTTAGTTTTGTTAAATATTTAAAATATGTGAATTGGCTTCCACCTTTCACATAAAGTTAAAACCCGAATGTCTTTGATGTTCGGGTTTTTTCATTTTGTTGACTTATTATTAATCAAGAAATACTTAATTATTCTCCGTTTTTCATAATAGTTGTTTTCAGTGTTAACATGAATTTGTAGGTGTTTTTTCCTCAAAAGTGTAATAAAAACAAGAGTTTTTAAGGGTAGAAT
>JBIKZR010000153.1:0-5299 GCA_044354635.1 Crocinitomicaceae bacterium
ATTGAGATATTTGGAGAGCGACCTTGGAAAAGAGAAGAAGTAGAAGAAATAAAATTAGTCACAGCAGATCTTGCGGACGAAACAACAACGATACTTGTTGATGCTGACCAAGAAATTGAAAGCGATAAAAAAACCGAAATTATTGAATCTACTGCAGATGTTGAGAAGCCTAAAGAAGATTTGGAAAGCGCTGAATAACGAAAGTATCCGTTCGTCCAAATGGATAACGGTATTGAGTACAAGTGATATTTATTTTAGTTCTATTTCAAAAAACGCATTAGAGCAAGCAGGAATTCCCGTTATGATCATTGATCAGCGGGATTCTTCGTATATGAATTTTGGACAAATTCACCTGCAAGTTTTACCAGAAGATTTTTTAAACGCTCAAAAAATTGTAAATTCGTCTGATGAATAATTTAGTTCTACGATCCATAACCGGAGCATTGTTCGCTTTTGTAGTATTGGGGTCCATTCTTTGGGGCCCGTATTCTCAAGCAATTGTTTTTTCCATCTTTATGGTTTTGGGACTTTTAGAATTTTATGCGCTTTTCAATACCCATTCGTTTGTTCAGGTAAGTAAAGAAATCGGGGTTTTTATTGGCATCTTCATTTTTTGTTTACTGGTAGGTGTAAGTTTAGAATGGCTACCTATAATTTCTATTTTATTTATTTTCCCTTTATTTTTCACTTTAATTCTTGCCGAATTATGGCGTAAAAAGAAACACCCATTAATTAATATTTCTGTTTTAGTGTTTGGAATCATCTACATTGTTATTCCTTTTTTCCTGACGATAGATTTAAATTTAAGAAGCACCAGTTATTTGCCAACGGTAATCGGTATGTACTTATTGATCTGGACAAATGACACATTTGCCTATTTGACAGGAAGATTAATAGGAAAACGGAAATTATTTGAACGTATTTCCCCAAAAAAGACGTGGGAAGGAACGATTGGAGGAATCCTTTTTACACTTCTTTTAGGATACATTATTGGTGCTTTTATTAACCAAGGTAAAGAATTATTCTGGGTTATTTCTGCAATGATTATTGCTCCTTGTGCAATTTATGGTGATTTACTTGAATCCCTTTTTAAACGCAGTTTAGACATTAAAGATTCAGGACATATTTTACCAGGACATGGAGGGATACTTGATCGATTTGACGCCGCATTGTTTGCTATTCCTTTCTTTTATTGCTGGGCAATGTTTTATGATTACTTTTAATTAAAAACAGAATGACTTTACACAGAGAAGGATACTTGATTATGGCGGTTGCACTTTGCATTCTATCTTCTATTCAAATTGGGAATTATTTTTTATTTACTGCAACTGGCTGGCTTTGGCTATTCCTGCTTTTAACACTTGGAGTGTTGGTAATGGCGTATTTAATTATCCAATTTTTCAGAATTCCGAACCGCACATGTGTTTATTCTGAAACAGATATCATGTGTCCTGCAGATGGTAAAGTTGTTGTTATCGAAGAAGTTGAAGAAACAGAATACTTTCACGACAAACGCATTCAAATTTCTATTTTTATGTCGCCATTGAATGTACACGCTAACTATTCTCCTATCTCGGGAACCGCAAAATACGTTAAATACCATCCTGGCTTATTTCTTGTTGCTTGGCATCCAAAAAGCAGTACGGAAAATGAACGTTCTACTTTTGTAGTTCAGCACGCATCTGGGCAAGAAGTTTTATTCCGACAAATTGCTGGTGCAGTAGCACGAAGAATTTGTTATTATTTACAACCAGAACAGCCAATTAAGAGCGGCGAAGAATTTGGATTTATCAAATTTGGATCCCGCATAGATTTGTTTTTACCCTTAGATTCTAAAATAAATGTTAAAATTGGAGAAAAGGTAAAAGCGAAGCTTACAAAACTTGGAGAATTGAAATAAAAAGTTGTACATTCACAAAAAAAACACATAGCTATGAAAAAATTATTTTTTGCACTTGCTTTGATGACATTTGTAGGGTCTGTTGCTACAACAGCTTACGCAGCTTCAAACGGTGTTTCTACAGAAGTTAAGAAGGACGATAAGAAGAAGAAAAAGAAAAAAGGTGCTTGTTGCTCTTCAGAGAAAAGTACAGCTGGATCTTCTTGCACAAAAGGAACTGAAACTAAAGCTTGTTGCACGAAAAAGCAATAAGAACTTTACTGTTTTTTGAAAAGCCGTTTCTACCAAGATGCGGCTTTTTTCATTTCCAAAAAGTATGAAAAGTTTTAAAAAAACAGTTTATTATTTCATTCGTATCCGCTCCAAAGTATGCTATGCTTTTTGCACAACGAACGTTCTTGATTGAGTATAAGGTTAGAAATTACTTACTCCACTATTATCCCAACCGGGCAATGATCAGATCCCATAATATCGTGAAGAATAAACGATTCTTTTACGCGCGGTAAAAAAGCTGTTGAAACCAAAAAATAATCAATTCTCCATCCAACATTTTTACCTCTCGCTCCTGCCCTGTAGCTCCACCAGCTGTATTTATCCTGAACATCGCCGTTGATTGCACGAAAAGAATCCACCATGCCACTTTTAGTCAATTCATTCATGCCATCAATTTCTTCCTGCATGTAACCTGCGGCTTTGTTGTAATTTTGTTTTGGTCGGGCAAGATCAATTGCTTGGTGAGCAACATTAAAATCGCCACAAACAACAACTGGTTTAGTCCCTTCCAAGCGTTTTAAATAGCTCAAAAAATCACGATCCCAGGTTTGACGGTAATCTAAACGCGCCAATTCACTTCCGGAATTCGGAACATAGACAGTAACCAGGAAAAAATCTGCAAACTCAGCGCAGGTTATTCGCCCCTCGTTGTCATGGTCAACGGAGCCCATATAATACGTTACTGCAATCGGCAACTCTTTTGTTAAAATCGCTGTTCCAGAATAGCCTTTTTTTTCAGCTTCATTTGCAAAAACGTGGTAGCCATCAATTGCAGCAACTGCTTCTTTAACTTGATCGACCGTTGCTTTTGTTTCCTGCAAACAAATAATATCTGCATTGACTTTACGCATATCCGAAGCAAAGGATTTCTGCATGATTGCGCGAATACCATTAACATTAAAAGAGATAATTTTCATAGACAACAAAAATAGCAGGAACTTCTAGGATTGACAACAAAATGTAAAACTAATTTTATATGGCAATTTATGGAGATATTAGTCAATTCAGAAAACATAATATGCTTGAAATTGTTCCATTTTCGAGAGCTAACAAAAAATACTCAGTAACTTTGCACTATGCGACAATTTGATGAGCAAACAATTCATGATTTAGAATTCCCAACCATTAGAGAGTGGCTAGTAGAGTATTGTATTGGAGCTACAGCGAAGAAAAGATTGGAAGAATTATTACCATCCAACCACTTCCCTTCTTTTGAAAATGAATTAAGAAAAGTGAATGAACTACTTTCCATTAGGATGGAAGGAGAATCTTTTCCTGCTTTAGATTTTGAGGAACTTTTAACAGAATTGCGACTTTTACCTATTAAAAATGCTGTATTATCTTTAGAAGGGTATGTACGAATTGCGCAGGCATCTGATCTAATTAACACACTTATAGTATTTTTCGATAAACGAGAAAAAGATTATCCTTTGCTTTGTAGCTTATTTAGTGCTGCATATTTCACAAAAGAAATAATAGAATCCATTGATAAGGTTTTTGATAGAGCTGGAAATATCAAGGACGATGCCTCGAAGTTATTGTACGAGATCCGTCAAAAAATCAAAACAATTCGCAACCAGATAAACCGTAATTTCGACAAAGAAGTGCGTAAGTTGCTAAAAGAAAATGTATTAGGCGACACAAAAGAAGCCTTTATTAGCGACAGAAGAGTTTTGACAATTGTTTCTTCGCACAAACGAAAAATTCCAGGAACCGTTTTGGGCTCTAGTAAAACTGGAAGTTTGACATTTATTGAACCGCAAGTCAATATCCAGTTGAACAATGAAATGGAAATGCTGCTAGACGATGAGCGGAAAGAAATATACCGCATTTTACAGGAATTAACACGTGAAATTGCCGTTTTTACGCCATTAATTGAGGCGTACCAGAATATATTAACAGAATTGGATTTCGTAAATGCTAAAACACGGTTAGCACTCGAATTAAATTGTGTTTTGCCAAAAATAGAATCCGAAACACACATAGAATTGATAGATGCCTACCATCCAATTTTATGGAAAACGAACAAACAATTGGGTAAGAAAATTCTTCCGCAATATATCCAAATGGACAAATTTTCCCGAATGCTTGTCATTTCGGGTCCAAATGCGGGAGGAAAAAGTATTACGTTAAAAACGATTGGTTTATTGCAATTGATGCTGCAGTCCGGCTTATTGGTTCCTGTGAATGCAAACAGTAAAATGTGCTTTTTTCAGCAAGTATTATCCGATATTGGAGACAATCAATCCATTGAAAACGAATTAAGCACGTATTCCTACCGTTTAAAAAGGATGAAATATTTTCTAGAAGTTTCCAATAAACGCACTTTGCTATTACTGGATGAATTTGGAACTGGTTCGGATCCCGAATTAGGTGGTGCATTGGCGGAAGTTTTCTTTGAAGAATTGTA
Source organism: Crocinitomicaceae bacterium (assembly GCA_044354635.1). Taxonomy (GTDB): domain Bacteria; phylum Bacteroidota; class Bacteroidia; order Flavobacteriales_D; family Crocinitomicaceae; genus M0103. The sequence continues at coordinate 4,584 of JBIKZR010000153.1, forward strand.
CAACCGTAAAAGCTTTGGTGTAATTACAACGCATTATGCAAATATCAAATTAAAGGCAGACCAGTTAAAAAATGCTGTAAATGGTTGTATGCTTTTCGATACGGAAACCTTGGAACCTTTGTATAAATTTTCGTTGGGACAACCCGGAAGCTCCTTTACATTTGAAGTTGCCCAAATCAATGGCATTTCACTCGAACTTATCGAAGATGCAAAAACAAGATTGGATGAACGAAAAGTAACGATGGATCGTTTGTTGAGTGAATTACAAAAAGAAAAGACCTATCTAGAGCGTTTAAACAAAGAACATGTCGAAGCACAGCGGCTTGCACAAAAAGCAAAGCAAGAATACGAAGAACGGAAAGACAAGTACGATGAACGCTTACGCATCCAGCAGGAAGTAATTGATCGAAACAATAAAAGCTTGAATGCCGGAAAAAAAATGCTTGGTTTTATTGACAAATACGCTTACAAATCGCGCAAAAAAGACATCAACAAACCGCTAATTGACGAGTTAACAAACTATTTAAAAGTTGAAAAAGCGAAGATTGAAGAGCAAAAAATTGCCGTAAAATTAAAATCCGAGGTAAATACAAAAAATCCTAAAAAGGTAAAAATTCAAAAACCAGAAGAAGATCCTTACCAACGCCACAAAATAGTAGTTGGATCAACTGTTAAATTGATTTCCACGAAACAAAATGGCACGGTAGAATCTATAC
>JBIKZR010000154.1:0-5260 GCA_044354635.1 Crocinitomicaceae bacterium
CGAATAAACGAGTTTTCCGGAGAATGGTTTTTGCTTCTGTGCATTGGAAATAAACGCAAGGAAACAAAAAAGAAGCGTAAGTATGCGCATGGATGCTGTTTTAATACCGAAAGTAAGTAACATTTATTGTTTCTATCTATTTTTTTAGAAATTTATATATTTTAAGAAACGTGCTGCGCCAAAAGTGTTACAATTCCTTTTTTCACTTTTAGTTCCGGCGAAATATGCTAATTTTGTAAAAGAAATTGAATTTGTTGCGTGCATGGAAAAAGAAATTACGTTTATCATCAACCGTTCCGAGATTACTGCTGGAACGCGAGGAGCTTCATTGGGTCCGGATGCCATAATTACTGCCGCAAGAGTTAAAAATAGTGTGCTTTTCGGAAGCCATGAAATTTTTAATTTGCCGCAAATGAACCATCTTTTAGACCAACCAACGCCTTATTTATTTGCAAAACGCATCAATGGATTGAAACAGGTGTTGGAAGCGGTTTCGGAGAAAGTTTCTTCTGAATTGAAAAAAAATCATTTTCCAATCGTTTTGGCTGGTGACCACGGTTCTGCCGCCGGAACGTTGGCTGGAATCAAAAATGCGTATCCTGAAAAAAGAATCGGAGCAATTTGGATTGATGCACATGGCGATTTGCACACGCCATACACAACTCCTTCTGGAAATATGCACGGAATGCCTTTGGCACTTGCAATGGCAGAAGATAACATGGAATGCACCAAAAACAACGTTCCAGCCGAAACAGTTGCACTTTGGGACGAACTGAAAAATATTGGATTTCCAGGCGCTAAAATTTTACCACAAGATTTGGTGTTTATTGCCGTTCGCGATACAGAAGCGGAGGAAGATGCGCTGATGGAACGTCTTTCACTTAAGAATTTCAAAGTGGAAGAAGTACTGGAAAAAGGAACCGAGCAAATTGCCGTTTTAGCGCTGGATTATTTGAAAGAATGCGATCTTATTTATATTTCCTTCGATGTGGATTCGATGGACCCCAAAGCTACATCGTATGGAACTGGAACGCCGGTAAGGAACGGTTTGATTCCAAAACAAGCCAAGCAATTATTAGTAAGCTTGAGCAACTCGCCAAAAACAGTTTGTGTGGAATTTGTAGAAGTAAATCCATGTTTGGATGAAAAATTGAATAGAATGGGCGAGGTCGCTTTCGAATTACTGGAAAGCCTTGTGAATTCACTAAAGAAGTAAAAAATTGATGGAAGAATATATAAAAGAATTAGTAGTAAAGCACTCCAATGAATTATTTGGTTTGCAGGTAGAAGAGCAACTAATTCAATTCCAGAAAACAAGAAAAGAAGTAGCAGGAGATTTAACTTTGGTCATTTTTCCATTTGTTAAATTATTGCGTTGCAGCCCGATTGAAGCAGGGGAAAAAATAGGAAATTTTCTTGTCGATAAAATACCGGAAATCGAACGTTTTGAAGTTGTAAGCGGTTTTTTAAACCTAATCATCTCAAACGAATACTGGATTTCAAAGCTGAATGCAATGCACGCGGAAGAAAAGTTTGGCTTCCAAAAAGAAAAGTCGAAACCGCTAATAATGGTGGAGTATTCCTCCCCAAACACCAATAAACCGCTGCACCTCGGACATTTAAGAAATAATTTCCTTGGCTATTCGGTTGCTGAAATTTTGAAAGCGAATGGACATTCGGTAATCAAAACACAAGTCATCAACGACCGTGGGATTCATATTTGTAAAAGTATGCTTGCCTGGGAAAAATTTTCTCCTATCAATGCAAAAGGGGAAAGAGAAACGCCTGAAAATACTGGTTTGAAAGGCGATAAATTGGTCGGGAAATACTATGTGGAATTCGATAAGCAGTTCAATGCGGAAGCAAAGGAAATTAGTGCACTATGGGAATCCGGCAACTTTGATGGTTTTTCATTGGATGTGCGCGAGGAATTCATTCGTTTAACCGAAGCAAAAGCTGGGAAAGACGAAAAAGCAGTAAAAGGATTGGACGAAAAAATTAAGGATCTTGCCAAGAACCAAACGACACTTTTGCGCGAAGCGAAAGATATGCTGGTGAAATGGGAAGCAAGAGATCCGCAAGTTTACTTGCTTTGGACAACCATGAACAATTGGGTTTACAAAGGTTTTGATGTTACGTACAAATCTATGGGTGTAGATTTTGATACCTTGTATTACGAATCGGAAACCTTCCTTTTGGGAAAAGATATTGTTTTGGATGGCTTGAAAAAAGGCGTGTTTTTCAAAAAAGAGGACGGCTCCGTTTGGATAGATCTAACGGCGGATGGCTTGGATGAAAAACTCGTTTTGCGCTCGGATGGAACAGCGGTTTATATGACACAAGATATTGGAACTGCCGTGGATCGCTTCAACGATTATCCAGATTTGAGCGGAATTATATATACGGTTGGAAACGAACAAGATTACCATTTTAAAGTATTGTTTCTCATTCTTCAGAAAATGGGCTTTGCTTGGGCGAAAAATTGTGCACACCTTTCTTATGGAATGGTCGAACTTCCAAAAGGAATGGGAAGAATGAAATCCCGCGAAGGAACGGTTGTCGATGCAGATGAATTAATGGCGGAAGTAGTAGAAAGTGCTGCTGAAATGACACGAGAACGCGGACATTTGGATGGAATGTCGGAAGAGGATAAAACGGCGCTTTTCAATTTGATTGGAATGGGTGGTTTGAAGTATTTCCTGCTGAAAGTAGATCCAAAGAAAAAAATGGTTTTCGACCCGCAAGAATCGGTGGAACTAAACGGAAATACGGGTCCTTTTATACAATATACGCACGCACGAATTAAATCGCTGTTGGCAAAATCTGGCGCAACGAATTTACAAAGTGGCACAAGTTGCAAGGTAATTCAAGACGAAGAAAAAGATATTATAAAATTACTATCGGAATTTCCGGATGTTTTAAACGAAGCAGCTAAAGAGCAATCGCCTGCTGTTGTTGCTAATTATACCTATGAGTTGGTGAAAACATACAACCATTTTTACCAAGCGGTGCCAATTCTAATTGAACAGGACGAAACGGTTAAGCGCATGCGCCTTATTCTAAGTTTGAATGTTGCAAAAGTGATACGATTGGCAATGGAATTGTTAGGCGTGAAAGTGCCGGAAAGGATGTAAAGAAATTTTCGAGCGTAGCTCTTAATCCATAACTCTGTATTTTTAAACGAGGATAAAAAACCTGTTCAGTTTTGTCTATTAATCTAAACGAAAACTTATTGGGAGTCGCATTTTTGAGCTTACTTTAAATCCATCTAACTCAGCAGGTTTCCAATCTGGCATTTGGCCAATGAGTCGAATAACTTCTTTGTCCAGTATTGATGCAACCCCGCGCTCAATTTGGATGTCTGAAACAACACCTTTTTTACCTACTACAAAAGAAACGTAGACGCGACCTTGAATATTATCTTCAATTGCATCTTGCGGATACTGCATGTTAGTTTGAATCCAACGCATCAATCCTTGCGTTCCGTCTGGAAATTCTGCATCTATCTCATAGGCAAAGTAGGCGGTATCCAAACCACTTGCTGTAAAGCATTTACCGTCTTTTAATTTCCCTGCTGCATAGAAATCTTTTCTTCGGGAGGCTCCGTTTTTATAATAGGAACAGAGGGAATCTTGCAAAGAATCTGCAGCGTATTTTCCTTGAATATTTATTTCGCCAGTGTCAAAATAATAGAAAAACACACCATTTTTTTTCCCTTCAAGATAGGTGAATTGCGATATAATTTCCCCTTCTTTTCCAAAGTTTTGGAAAATTCCATTTTCTATCTTTTTTGAAATGCAACTATACGAAACCCGAGATTTTAAAATGCCATCCATAAAAAAAGTGGAAACTACACCCGCATCCTCAGCCTTCAGTTCCGTTATTGAATAGTATATGGCAACGGAGCTGTCGCAATACCGCCAGTTTTTTGTGTAAAATTCTTTCTTTCCTGTTGCCTGCGAGAAACTTGTAGAAATAGAAAAAAAAGGAATTAAAAGTAGAAGTAAATTGCGCAGTATTTTCATAATGTTGCTAGTATATCGTTTTATTTCATGAATGCATACATGAGTATATTTGCGCCCATTTGCAGTGCTTGTTTTCTTTTCTCTGCCGTATCATTGTGCACTGCAGCATCTTCCCAGCCATCGCTTAAATCTGTTTCTACCGTATACAAGCAAACCAAGCGTCCATCGATAATTATTCCAAATGCTTGTGGACGTTTTCCATCGTGTTCATGGATTTTTGGCAGCCCATTAAAATCAAATTTCTGGTGAAATATTGGATGATCAAAAGGCAATTCTACCAAAGCATTATTGGGAAAAACTTTTTTCAATTCTACCCGAATGAATTCATCCATTCCGTAATTATCATCGATGTGCAGAAATCCACCGGCAAGCATATACTTGCGTAAATTCTCCGATTCTTCACCCGAAAACACCACGTTTCCATGTCCTGTCATGTGAACCATCGGATACAAAAACATATCCTGGCTGCCAACTTCTACGTATGGCACATCCTTGGAAATATTGGTTGCTAAATTTTGGTTGCAAAACGCAATTAAATTTGGCAAAGCGGTTGGATTGGCGTAATAATCACCTCCACCATTGTATTTCAATACCGCCAACTGGTACGTTCCTTGTGCTTTGGAAAAATTCCCAAAAAAAAGTGTTGTGAAGAGTAAAAAAAGTATTTTTTTCATTGCTAACGTTTTCGTTTGTTGCTTCTCACAGCATTTCATATTTTCTGTTTGTCTACTAATAGCTTGGCCTGCATACAGGCATAAAGTCCCGCAGTTTCTGTTCGCAAACGATTCTCCCCTAAAGTTATTGTTTTATACCCATTTTGCAAAGCTAAATTCACTTCTTGTTCGGTGAAATCGCCTTCAGGACCAATCAAAACCGGGCAATTTACAAGAGAAAAACCTGTTTCAATAGTTTGCTTTTCAGCTTCATAACAGTGGGCAATCAAACCGTTTGGATTTTTTTCAATGAATGCCTTAAAAGGAATAAGTGTATTTAATTTCGGTAAGAATAAGCGCTTGGATTGTTTCATGGCGGAAATTAGAATTTTTTCAAACCGCTCCTCTTTTATTTGCTTGCGTTCATTGTTGGAACATAAAAGGAGTGTTATTTCAGTAATCCCAATTTCAGTAGCTTTTTCCAAAAACCATTCTAATCTGTCGTTGTTTTTTGTCGGTGCAATCGCAATATGAATCGAGTAGGAGGGTGCGGCAACTTCGATTCGAGAAACGATTTCTACC
>JBIKZR010000155.1:0-5246 GCA_044354635.1 Crocinitomicaceae bacterium
TCAGATGAATTTCACGTCTTCTCCATAATCTGGAATCAAAATTCTATTACGTGGTTAGTGGATAATGCGGTGTATCATACAGTTGACATAACAGATCCAGAAAAAAGTGAATTACATGAAAATTTCTTTTTAATCTTCAATGTTGCAGTTGGAGGAAATTTTCCTGGAAACCCAGATGCATCGTCTGTTTTCCCGCAATCTATGTATGTTGATTATGTGCGCGTATTTCAATAGGATACACTCTAAAAACACCTTCCGCTAAGATTATTTTGAAACCAATAACAGCGTATAAAGGGATAAATTAAACATAAGCAATTACATGAAAAATACGTATTCCATTGAATTTGAAAAATTCTTTTCGTATTCATTTTCGTTGGATTGCTTGATCTTTGGATATAAAAACGGTCAAATTCACCTGCTATTAATCAAACGGAACATGGAGCCTTTCATAGGAGAATGGGCAATTCCCGGAGATTTAGTTTACCCGAATGAAGATCTTCCGCAGGCAGCAAGCAGAATTTTATTTGAATTGACACAATTGAAAGACTTAGAACTTCACCAAGGTGGAACGTTTGGAGCACCAGATAGACACCCAATGGGAAGAGTCATAACCTGTGCATATTTTGCATTGGTTCAAATGGATGAACTTAACGCCATTGCATCCTCTTGGGCTCACGAAATCGCTTGGATACCAATATATAAAATCAAAAAATTAGCATTTGATCACAATGCCATTGTAGATTCCACAATAGAGATTCTTCAGCATAAATTAAAAACACAACCGGTTTGTTTCGATTTATTACCAGAAAAATTTACGTTGAATGAATTACAATGTTTATACGAGTCCGCTTTCAACGAAGCATTAAACAAAGCTAATTTTAGAAAGAAAATAAAAACAATTCCGTTTCTGAAAACAAATGAGAAGGAACAAAATGTAAAACACCGTCCTGCCATATTGTATAAGTTTGACACAAATAAATATGAAAGACTGGTTTCCAAGGAACTATTTAAGTTCAAAATGTAAAAAAATAATTTCATTTGTTTGCACTTATAGTATTTTGTACTATATTTATCGTGTTGTTTATTTAACATAAATACTTTAACTATTTAACAAATTCTTTAACTATGAAAAAAATCTATTTAATTATTTGTGCGATTTCATCGACATTTATGATGAATGCTCAAATCGAGGGAACTTGGAAATTGGCTAATCAAGCGGGAGCTTTAGGTGTCGGCCCAGGTCTAGGCGACATTTCTTGGTGGTCTAATTCTATTGGTGATTTAACTGCACGTGCATGTTTGTTTGATGATTCCGTTACGTTTAACGCAAATGGTTCGTTTATGACTTACCAAAATAACAGCACTTGGATCGAACAATGGCAATTAGGACTTCCTCCAAATCCAGCATTAGACGCATGTGGAACACCAGTTGCTCCGCACAATGGATCAAATCCTGCAACATGGGCTTATAACTCCGCTTCTAGTGAATTAACATTGAATGGTGTTGGTGCATTTATCGGCTTGGCAAAAGCTATTAATGGTGCTGAAATAAATAATCCAGCGAATGCTCCAGCTTCCGTTACATATCTTATTACGTTCCTAAATGGTGGAAATACAATGGTTGCTGATATTAGTATCGGTGGTGGATACTGGCGATTTGTTTACGAAAAAACACAAATTGTAACCGCGCCAAACCCAAATGTAACTTTCCGTGTTAACATGTCAAATTACACTGGGACAATTGGAACAGGAGTATACGTAAATGGAACATTCAATAGCTTTTGCGGTGCTTGTAATCCAATGACAAATATTGGTGGCAATATCTGGGAAGTTGTTCTTCCTTTGCCAGCGGGACCAATCCAATACATCTTCACAGTGGATGAATGGACAGACCAAGAAGTTTTAGTTGCAGGTGGAGCATGTAATGATCCAGTTGTGGATGAATACGAAAATAGATATTTGAATGTTACAGCTGATGTAGTATTACCAAGTGTTTGTTATGAAAGCTGCGTAGAATGTCTTAATATCGGTCTTTCAGAAATGGTTTCTGGAGAAGTTTTATTAATGCCTAACCCTGCAAAATCAACTATTCAATTGACTTCAACTGAAAACATGAAGAAAATTGAAATTATTGATGCACAAGGAAAAAGCGTAAAAACAGTTAACTGTAACACAACAGAAATGAATATTTCTCTTGATGGTTTGAATGCAGGATTTTATACTGTAGCGATTGGTTCTGACAAAGGAACAATCACAAGAAAATTGATTATCGAATAATCGATAATTAGTAAATCTTTGAAGAAGGGGTGATTGTATCACCCCTTTTTTTATGGCCTAAAACTGCCAATTCATTTTTGAAAAATACACGCAACACCATGTAATTCGTTTTTCCTAAAGTATATCGTTTAAAGGCCTTAACGAAGCAAAAATGAGAAGTTGTTTCACTATTCGCAATCGCTGCGAAATAAACAATGCAGAAAGGCAGAAAGGGATTCAAAACAGGTTGTTTTCCCGACAGGAATTCTGCAATCCTTAAACATTCCTAAATGGATTAATACAGTATTGATTTGTACCTAAAACAAAGAGCCATGGAATACATCCATGGCTCTAATATTCAAGATTAATAAGACTGTTTAAGAAATAAACAAGCGTTTCAAATTCTAATCTTTTACAATTTTCAAAGAATGCATATTTTTGTTAGAAAACACTTTCAACACATAGATTCCAGAATTAAATTCACTTAAATCTAGGCTAGTACTCTTTGCATTTACCTTCTTTTGAACAACCAATTCCCCAAGAACAGAATAGACCTCAATATTTTTAATTTCTGTTAAACAATTTATCTCCGTTTTTCCAGCTGTTGGATTTGGAAACACCGTTGCACCCAACTCGTTCCATTCTTCTAGGCCTACGCTGCTATACAGCATCAAATCGTCAAAGTAATAGGTTTTCTCTCCTGCTTGCGATCCTTGTACGCCGTAATTAAAAAATACAGAAGCCAAATCGAAATTGTAATCAAGATTCAACCCAGCTGTTCCTGGAGATTCATTGGAAAAGTCGAAAACCAAGGTTTGCCATCCTGCAGCTGTAGTAACAGTCGTTCCAGTTTCACAAGAATGGGTTGGATTTGCATGTTCTTCGATTTTTAAACGCACCTGAATGCCCGCATTTGGCGACCAAACCCGCAAAGTCATTTTCGTATTTGCAGCAGTTAAAGGAATTTCAGAAGCCAAACCCAATTCTTCTGGCGCTGTAATAGTCGTTCCAGCCCACGTTGCTGCGGTAGCGTTTTTCACAACCTTAACTACTGCGTTGGTAATATCTGTTGGATCAATCGCTATTGTGGAGATTTCAGCCCCACCAAAACCAATTACGCCGTAATCTACTGTTACATCTTCGAAAGTAACTGGTAAATTCATTTGTTGTAAACCAGATTGAGCCGTTATCAGATTAGTACAAACAGTTAAAAATAATGCAATACCAAGGGGAATGATTTTTTTCATAGTTCTACTTTTTTAAAGTTTTACTAATTTAAACTAAATAATGGTAAAAACTACTATAAGTGTTTAGTAATTGTAATCATACCTATTCCGTTAGACGGAAAAAGTGTTTTTATAACGATCGTTACAAAAATTTCGGGAAAGAAAATTAGGATAAAAAGGGGGTATATATCTACTGTGAAAAACTACAACTTAAACTGAAAATTATCGTCCTTAACGGCGCTAAAATACTTTTCGTAATCAAAGGAGAATAATTTAGCTGGCCTATGACGAACATTCTTTTGGGACTCGTTGGAAGGAACCAATGGAAGCGGCTTTATTTTTTTCCTGAAATTTGCTTTATCCAGCGTTTGATCGAATGCATATTCATACAACTGCTGGAATTCATTTAAGGTAAATCGCTGCTCCAGCATTTCAAAGCAAATTGGTTCATTGCTGAGCTTTTGCTTCAACAATTCATACGTGGAACTTAAAATCTGGTTATGGTCGAAAGCAAGTTCTGGAATATCGTTTAACGAAACCCACATTGCTTTTTCAGCCCATGAGGAAGCCTTTATTTCAAAATCAGATATTCGAATCAAAGCGAAATAAGAAATCGTAATAACCCTTCCCTGCGGATGGCGGTTTGGACTTCCAAAGGTACGAGATTGGTGCATTTCTACATTTTCCAACCCTGTGAGTTCATGCAGAATTCGCTGTGCAGCATCCGGCAAATCTTCGCTCGGATAAACTAAATCGCCAGGAATTGCCCAAAAATGCGTGTACGGCTCCATTCCACGTTGGATGAGAAGCGCTTTGATTTCTCCGTCAGAATAACCAAAAATAACACAGTCGACAGAAAAAGCTGAAGTAAAAAAATCATTAATTTCTATCTTATACATATTACATTACTTTATATAGTTCAACCGTTTTCGCTCGTCACCAATGATTATTTCAAATTCCCCAGATTCAGAGATCCAATTGTTTTGCGGGCCGACAAAAGTAATATCTTTTTCAGAAATAACAAAATTAACCGTTTGCACCTCTCCAGAAGCTAATTCGATTTTTGTGTAGTTCTTCAATCGCTTTCCCCATGTTGCGGAGGAGGAAACAAGATCCGTAACATACAATTGAACAACTTCCTTCCCTTTTACAGAACTTGTGTTTTTTACATCTACGGAAACTAGAACACTGTCTTTCCCAGCCAATGTAGTTTTATCCATCCTAATCGCAGAATAGGTAAAGGTACTGTAGCTTAATCCAAAACCAAAATCCCATTCCGGATCGTACGCGTCGAACTTATTTGTTTTACCAGAACGCATTTCACTCTTTTTCAAATCGTAGTGTTCAATTACACCGGAATATTTAGGATAAGAATACGGTAATTTCCCAGAAGGATTTATATCTCCAAAAAGAATCCCGGCAATTGCATCTGCGCCATAATCCCCCGGTAAATAAGCTTGTAAAATAGCAGCTGAAGCATCAACAACATCGTGAATAATGCGAGGTCTTCCTTCCAAAAGCACTAAAACGACGGGTTTTTTTGTTGCCAATGCTCGTTCCACTAATTCCATTTGTTCTTTCGGTAAATCCAATGATCGAATATCTCCCGGTTTTTCCGTTGCAGGTAATTCGCCCAAACAAAGTACAATTACATCACTTTTACACGCTTTTTTATCAAAATCCTTTATATCAGTGTTGGAACAACTTTCCCAACCGTCTACATAATTCAGGCTTACTGCTTTCGAAAACAAGGTGTTTTTTGCG
>JBIKZR010000156.1:0-5239 GCA_044354635.1 Crocinitomicaceae bacterium
TTCCTGAGTTGGACAACTAATCGTTATTTTTTTAAGAAAGATGTTTAATTCGGAGTTCACATATCCTATAAAAAAGATGGTGACAAGCAGTATCATCTTGGAACTCATATTTTGGTTTTTTGCTGGAATAATTGCACTAGTAGTGAAAATACAGGATTCTTCTGTTACCAAACAACAACTATTTTTTGTGAATCCTGAAGTGTTTTGGCTTTTATTGCTGCTTTTGCCAATTTTCGGAATGTATCTTTATTCCTTAAACAACGCTAATAAATTAGGAAAAGCAAGCAATCCAACCATTCGGAAATTTAATCTAAAACCCATTTCATTCCGAAGAAGTTTTTTAAACTATTTCTTCTTCAGAAATGCATTTGTGTTTTTACTGTTTGCAATGGCGCAACCTGTTTTCGGAACAAAGAAAGTTTCTGCAACCCTTGATAGTTTGGAACTGGTGGTCTGTCTAGACATTTCTAATTCCATGAATACAAAGGATATTTCCAAAGAATTAACGCGCCTTCAAATTGCAAAACGTGCCTTGACAGAATTAGTAAATAACCTGTATGGCGAAAAACTTGGAATTGCAGTTTTTGCTGGCGGTGCTATTGTTCAACTGCCTTTGACGAGCGATTATGCTTCCGCTAAATTATTTATTTCGGAGATTGAAACAAATATGATTTCCAAACAAGGAACGAATATCTCTGCCGCGTTGGTAACGTCGATAGAAATGTTCTCAGCAGATAAATCAACCAAGGGAATAATCTTAGTAACGGATGGAGAAAATCACGAAGAAGATCCATCGGAAATACTTGAAAAACTAAAAACGGAAAAGGTACAATTAAGCGTTTTAGGAATTGGCACAACGCAAGGTGGTCCTGTCCCTGTTCATCCTGAAAGACCCGAATTAGGCTTGAAAAAAATGGCAAACGGACAAATCATCGTTTCTCGCGTCGATAGTAGGTTTTTAGAAGAAATTGCAGAAAAAGGCGGCGGTTTTGCGCGTGTTAGTTCAGATGCATTTCCAAACTTATCTGCTTTGTTAACACAAATTAACCAAATGAAGCGAACCAAAGTGAAAGATTTCGAGTTTGAGATAGAGGAGAATCAGTATCAAATTCCGTTATTTGCAGCAGTGGTATTTTGGTGTTTATTTCTACTTGGGTCAAAAAACATATTCACACTGAAAAAGAGTCAACTATAAATGAAAAATATATTTTACATCGTGGTTTTAATTGGTGCTTTTAGTGCGAATGCTCAGGAATGGCGAAAATCGTTAAATTCAGCAAGAGCAGCTTACAAAAACGGAGAGTTTGCAAATGCACTAAAACACTACCAATCTGCTCAAAATAAAGCGCCAGAAAGTGTGGATTTATCCGATGAAATAGCGCAATCCGCCTACAAATCTGGTGAATATGAAAAAGCTGAAAAAATATACCAGCAAAGTGCAAATTCTAAAAAATCTGCACTAACCAAATCAAATACGTTCCACAACATGGGCAATTCACGGATGCAAAAGAAAGATTATTCAGGAGCCGTGGAGTCGTATAAAGAAGCGCTCAGAAATAATTCAGGAGACGAACAAACACGCTATAATCTTTCTGAAGCAATTCGTCAGCTAAAACAACAAAATCAAGACCCAAAAGATAAAAAATCGCCGCCAATAGATTCGACAAAGAATTCAGATAACGCGAAAAAAAATAAACAGCAAGAAAAGAAAAAGCCTGAAAACTCTGTAAAAGAACAAGAAAACAGACAAAAGAAAAATGGGAATTCAAGTCGACTTCCAAATAAATCTGTAGAACGTTTACTCGATCAATTGACAAAAGCAGAAGCGGAAACAAAACGTAAAATGGGAGGAAGTCGCGCAGAAAGCAGCACACTAAATTCGGGGAAAGATTGGTAATGAAAACATTCATCCTACATAGTTTCTTTTGTTTTACAGCTGTTTGTTCGATTGCTCAAAAACCACTTGTTTTTTTGGAAGTTGATTCGAAAGAAGCAGAAATCGGTGAGGTTCTGACTATCACGGTAAAATCAAATGTGCAAGGAGAAATAGATATCGATTTTCCATCCGCATTCGTCCATGGATTCAATGTCATGAATGGAATGGAGCAAGAAATAGATTACAATACAGGCAAAGTAATCTCCTATTATTACATTTCTCAAACTGGAACGATGCAAAAATCAGGAACGTTTAAGATTGGTCCTGCGTATGTTAAAAAAGGAAATAAAGTCTACCGCTCCAACACGGTAAACATCACAATTTCTAAAGAAAATGAACCAGTAAGTTCTAGAAATGAACTTACCACACGGCAACTAAAACAACCCGCTTTTGGAATAATAGAAAAATCTAAAACGGTTATTTATGAGGGAGAACCTTTAATTTTGAACGCAAAAGTTTACGCGCAATTTGATGCTTCACATTTAGAAAATTACACTGGATATTCCTTGGATGGAGCAATAGACAAACACAGTATCGGAAATACGACACAGATCGTAGTTGAAGAAGAAAAAATCAACCGAAAAAGTTATTTTTCTTTCGTTTACGATAAAAAAGTCGTTTTCCCGAATGGCATTGGAACGCTAACCATTAATCCATTTAAACTAATCTTACGGCGCGGTTTTGAAAGTTTACCCTTAACTTCAAGTGCCACAACCATCGAAGTGAAACCATTGCCGAAAAACGCACCTGAAAACTTCATCGGTGGGGTTGGTCAATTTGGTATTTCAAGAAAGTTAACCTCCAAACCGTCCAAGCAAGGAGATATTTTTACGCTTATTATAGAAATTGATGGCTTTGGCAATTTACAAAATATCCTAGAGCCGAATTTGAATCTACCTAAAGGTTTTCTTCTCTACGGCGATCCAATTGTGGAAGAAGATTTCGTGTATGGAAGTCGCGGCGCAGAAGGAAAAATTAGTTACGAATACAATATTCAAGTAACAAAACATGGAGAACTTACTTTTCCGGAAACAACAATGGCGTATTTTGATCCCACGAAAGAAAAATACATTCAAATTTCTTCTGAGAAAAATTCCTTCACTATTTCTAAAAATGAGAAATTCAGTGGAATACTAAATGATTCTACTCTCCTTTACAACAAGGAGAAAAATTTAGTTTCCTCACCAATGCCATTGGATGAAAATAGCCAATCAAAAAGTACTGATTTTCTGCAGTCACCTGCATTCTGGATTGGTGTTTCCAGTCCAATTTTACTCTTATTTTTTCTAGGATTATTCTGGAAAAAGAAAGCCAAAGACAAGGTGAACACCGAATTAAAAAATACGCAAAAAAATACGCAAAAAGAAATACAACAGGTATTTGAAGAAGCTGAAAATGCTTTGTTTCAAACCAATTGGAATCACTTTTACTCGCTGATTGAAAAAGGACTTCTTCTGTCAATTACTTTATTCCTTGAGAATAATGAAATTTCACTTTTAGGTAAGAATGAAATTCTAGCAAAATTGCAGGAGAATAAGATAGATCCTTCAAAAGTGGAGACTTTTAGAATGCTTTTCACTCGTTGCGAAGAGGCTAGATACGGAATGGGGTCCAATGAACTTGCTCCTGAAAAAATTCTTACTTCAGCAAAAGAAGTGGTACGCGCAATCTTAAATTGACCTTTTTAATGTAATCCCAACGCATTTCAACTAGAAAAGGAAGTTGTAGAGGAAAATTCGGAGGAAATTTAAAAAGGGATAATCTACACGTATTGTTTCATGTGAACAAACTTCTTGCTTCGCATAATTCCTTATCTTTGCAGTGCAAATGACAAACTCAAAGGCTAATATTAGGAATCTAACCTTGGAAGAATTAAAGGTTTCCATGGAAAAATTGGGCGAAAAATCTTTTCGTTCAAAACAGATCTTCGAATGGCTATGGCAAAAAAACGCAGCAACCTTTGAAGAAATGTCCAATCTTAGCAAAGACCTGAGACTAAATCTCGAAAATCATTTTTACATCGACCATATTGTTTTGGATGATCAGCAAATCAGCTCGGATAAAACAATAAAATGTGCGTTTTCCATCGGCGAAGGGAAAGTAGTTGAAGGGGTTTTAATCCCAACAACTTCTAGAACTACAGCTTGTATTTCATCGCAAGTTGGATGCAGCTTGTCGTGTACATTTTGTGCAACTGGAAAGTTGAAATTAATGCGAAATTTAAGTGCTGGCGAAATCGTGGACCAAGTGGTTTACTTGAAAGACCAAGCAGAAAACCGCTATAATTCTCCGTTAACCAATATTGTGTACATGGGAATGGGCGAACCATTATTGAACTATAAGAATGTTTTGCGTTCGGTGGAAATGCTGACTTCTGATGATGGGTTGGGAATGTCGCCAAAACGCATTACAGTTTCTACAGCAGGGATTGCTAAAATGATTCGTAAATTAGGCGATGACCAGGTGAAATTCAATCTTGCAGTTTCCCTTCATGCAGCGAACGACAAGAAACGCAGCCATATAATGGAGATTAACGACACAAATAATTTAGCAGAATTAGCAGATTCATTGCGCTATTTTCACGAACAAACAGAATCTCGCGTTACTTTCGAATATATTATTTTCAAAGATTTCAATGATCAATTGGAAGATGCACAAGAACTCGCTGAATTCACGAAATGTGTACCATGCAAAATTAATATCATCGAATACAATCCAATAGACGATAGTGAATTCCAGCAAGCGGATAAACAAAAAGTAGATGCATTTGCCGCCTATTTGGAATCTAAAAATCTTGTTGTAAATATCCGCAGAAGTCGCGGAAAAGATATCGATGCTGCCTGCGGACAATTAGCCAATAAAAACAAAGCAATTTTAAAAGATAATCGGGTTTTGAAAGGCTAAAAGTTGTTCAAACGAAAACGAAAACCTGTCCAAATATGCTGTTAATAATTTAAACACGCTTTATATTCTATAAAAGCAATCTAACACGTATATTTGTCTTATGCTCACCGTAAAGGAAATGATCGCGCCAATTGAAATGGAAATGTCGGAATTCGATATCCGTTTTCGCCGAAACATGCAGTCAAAGGTTGCATTGTTAGATAAAATAACACATTATATTATTCGTCGAAAAGGAAAACAAATGCGGCCAATGTTTATTTTCCTCTCCGCAAAAATGCTTGGGGAAGTTAACGACAAAACCTACGATGCGGCATCCTTGGTAGAGCTTTTACATACTGCAACTTTAGTCCACGATGATGTGGTAGATGACGCAAATGAACGAAGGGGGTTTTTCTCTGT
>JBIKZR010000157.1:0-5201 GCA_044354635.1 Crocinitomicaceae bacterium
TATTACTTGTGCATTTCTAACAATTCAACTGGGTGCTAATGCTCAAGACCCAACGTTTACGCAGTTTTATGCCAATCCGTTATATTTGAATCCAGCTTTTGCAGGGTCTAATGGTTGTCCACGTTTTGCAATGAATTACCGAAACGAATGGCCACAATTGACTGGAAACTATGTTACTTACAGCGCTTCATACGATCAATATTTCAAAAACATTACTGGTGGATTTGGTGTTTTAGCGACGCATGATCAGCAGGGACAAGGAACTATCAAAACTTCGATGCTTGGTTTGATATACTCTTACCACGCAAGTTTGAATAGAAAATGGAAATTAATGTTTGGTGCGCGTGCTTCTTGGTATCAAAAATCGTTGGATTGGGACAAATTGACGTTTGGAGACATGATTGATCCACGCAGAGGTTTCATTTACGCAACAGGCGATGTACCAAGAGGTGGAACAAGGGGTTTCTTCGATGCATCCGCAGGAATAGTTGTTTTCAATAAACGCTTTTTTGCAGGATTTGCAACACACCATTTAAACACACCAAACGAATCCATGATTATTGGTGATTCTAAATTGCCAATGCGGTTCACTGGTCACATGGGTGCAGAAATACAATTGGGTTCCAAATCCAAATATTCCAATACTACTTCTATCATGCCAAATGTTATCTACCAATATCAAAATGGATTTCAAGAATTAAGTGTTGGAACATATATTAAATATGGTGCATTCAATGCTGGAGCGTGGTACAGAAATAGAGATGCTTTTATTTTATCTATCGGAATCAATACCGGAAAATTCAAAATAGGATACAGTTATGACGTAACAGTTTCCAAACTAAATAATGGTGTTTCCGGCGGGTCGCACGAAATTTCAATGGGAATTAATGTGAATTGTAAATCCAAACCAATTTCCTTTAGAACCATTTCTTGTCCGTCTTTCTAAATAAAAATTGTAACTTTTTTCGTTATTTACGTTAAAAGATTAAATTTGCGAAGTGAATAGTATGAAAAAACAAATCAAAAATATGCAGTTATTCAAATTCATTGCAGTCGTAATTGGAGGAGTTATCCTCTCTTCTTGTGCGAAAGAAGGCTCAACTTCCACAGGTTGGGATTACAATAATCCAAAATCGGGTGGTTTTCAAAAGGTTCCTTTTGTAGATCAAGAAACTGGTCCTGGTCTATTATTGGTTGAAGGTGGAACGTTTACAATGGGTAGAGCAGAACAAGATGTGATGTTTGATTGGAACAACCGCGCAACACGAGTTACTGTTTCTTCTTTTTACATGGATCAAACGGAAGTTACCAACTTTCACTGGTTGGAATACTTATATTGGATTTCTCGTGCATATGAAACCTATCCAATGGTGTATAAAAATGCATTGCCAGATACCTTATGTTGGAGATCACCACTTGGTTTCAACGAAAAATTTGTTGACTATTACTTAAGACATCCAGCCTACAGAGATTATCCAGTGGTTGGTGTTTCTTGGTTACAAGCGAATGATTTCTGTAAGTGGAGAACAGATCGCGTAAACGAATACATTTTAGTTCGTGAAGGAATTTTATCTTGGAACACAAAACAAACAGATGCTAACACGTTCAATACAGATGCGTATTTATCGGGTCAGCACATTCCAATTAATGCGGAAGCAAAACGTAACGATGAAAACTACCACCGAGGTTTAGTAGATTTAAATCCATTGAAATTCGAAAACGACGAAGGTCGATATGCGAAAATGGAAGATGGAATTCTACTTCCACGCTACCGACTGCCAACTGAAGCGGAATGGGAATTTGCTGCGACTGGTTTAATTGGTAATTTACAAGAAGGAACAGAAAATATTTCAGAACGAAGAATCTATCCATGGAATGGGCATTGGGTGCGTAATGATGATGAGCAATTCCAAGGAGCTATTCGCGCAAACTTCACAAGAGGTCGTGGTGATGCAATGGGTGTTGCAGGAAATTTAAACGATGGAGCAGATATTACAGCTCCTGTTGAATCTTATTGGCCAAATGATTATGGTTTATACCACATGGCTGGAAACGTTTCAGAATGGGTTTTGGATGTTTACCGTCCTTTATCTTCTGAAGATTTCGATGAATTCCGACCATTTAGAGGAAATGTATTCAAAACGAAACTTTTGAATAGCGAAGGAACAGTTGAATTGAAGAATGAACAGGTTATGTACGATGTGCATGGAATGAAAGAATATTTGAACGAATTTGAAAGAGTTCGTTACCAAAGAGTTTCTGCAGCAAAGCACGACCCTACTTCAAAAGAGTTTTCTTCGTTGAATGACACTATTATTCCAGTTGGATTAGCAGCAAACGTTAGTTCAAGAAATCCTGTGAAAAGCGGATATTCTCCAGATCCTTTCTATGTTTCCAGAAAAAAGGAAAAAGATTCAGTAGAATTAAGTCTTTTATACAGAATTAACGTTGTGTTAGACAAGGCGATTAAATTGAAGAACGAGAAATTTGACAACGAAGCTTCAACTGTAATCAACGACGAATTATTTGATGGTATTTTTGATACGGATACACGTGTAGAACAAGGATCTGGAGAAGAATATGCATTTGAAGTAGTTTCTATGTTGAGAGAAGGTTTCAAATATTTCATCTTGGATACACCTGGTAAATTAAAATATAGAAACGTTACGGAAGAGGAAAATATTGGACGTTCCAATTACAGACGCGATGACTATATAGATTATTTAGATGGTGATATCGAAAGCTCAATTTATTTTGCAAACGATGATCGCAAGAACAAAATTAACCAAGCGAATCGTGATCCGAATTTAGTAATGTACCAAAACCAACACGAGGAATTTGATTTAGATGGTGGACCTATCAAACCATCTGGTAGAACATCTTGGCCAACAACGTTAATCTCTGATAAATCCAGAGTATACAAAGGTGGTTCTTGGAAAGACCGTGCATATTGGTTGGCTGCTGGAAACAGACGTTACCTAGACGAAAGACAATCTTCCTCCACAATCGGTTTCCGTTGTGCGATGGACAGAATTGGAAGTCCAGTAGGCATGAACTACGGGAAATCTAAAAAGAAATAAATTCAATTTGAATAAAATTAAAAGCCCGTTTTTAGCGGGCTTTTTTATGGAATAAAAATGAAAGAATTATTCGAACTTTTTTATGCTAGTTCCTGCGTTTGCACAGACACGCGGAAAATAGAAAAGAATTGCCTTTTCATTTGCCTGAAAGGGGAAAATTTTAACGGAAACACCTTCGCTGAAAGTGCACTTAAGGAAGGTGCTAAATATGTAATTGTAGACGAAGTTACCAATCAGACCAATGCATCCATTTTTTTGGTGGAAAACTGTTTGCTATTTCTTCAACAATTGGCATCCTTTCACCGTTCTAAATTTGACATCCCAGTTATTGGAATCACTGGAAGTAATGGAAAAACAAGTACTAAAGAATTAGTAAACTGCGTTTTATCCCAAAAATATGCAGTCCTTTCTACAATTGGTAATTTAAACAACCATATTGGCGTTCCTCTAACATTATTGAGACTTAATGCCGACCACCAAATTGCACTAATTGAGATGGGTGCAAATAAATTTAAGGATATTGAAGAGTTGTGTGCTATCGCAAAACCGACCTTAGGCATTATTACAAATATCGGGAAAGCGCATCTAGAAGGATTCAAAGATTTTAATGGCGTACTAACAACAAAAAAAGAGTTGTATACTGCTGTATCTGAACAAAATGGTATAATTGTCTACAATAACGACGATTCTATTTTGGTGGAAAACAAGCCGGATTCTGTTGAAGAGTATAGTTACGGAACACACTTAAATTCATTTGTTCGTGGAAAATTAATCGGACTTTCACCATACATTGAAATGACCTGGAGTCACAAAGATTACGATTCACCCGTAATTCAGACCCAGACAATTGGGAAATATAATTTCTACAATTTTTTAGCAGCGGTAACTTTTGGAGTAATATTGGATGTTCCAAACGAAAAGATCAACCAAGCAATTCAAGATTTTGCTCCGGATAACAACCGTTCTCAAGTCAAGATTACCAAAGAAAACACATTAATTCTAGATTGTTATAATGCGAATCCTTCTAGCATGCTTTCTGCATTGGAGAGTTTTGAATTACACGCAAAAAAAGAAAAAATCTTTATACTTGGTGACATGCTCGAATTAGGAGAAGAATCCCACATGGAGCACCAACACATTGCATCGTTTGTGGAGAAAGCTGGATTACGAGGATATACCGTAGGTCCGTTGTTTCAAGCAGTAGAATCTCCAAATTTTATCAAACAATTTTTAACGAAACAAGATGCTTTGCATTATTTTTCAGCGTTCCCATTGACCAAGAATCTTATATTACTCAAAGGATCCAGAGGAATTGGTTTAGAAATCTTAGAAACAAGTCTATAAAAAAAGGGAAGCTTTCACTTCCCTCCTACTTATTACTTAATTCTGTTACAAACTATTTTACCGAAGCCATTAAGCTCCTAAAACGCCTCTTGAAATAACAATTTTTTGCACTTCAGAAGTACCTTCGTAAATTTGAGTAATCTTAGCATCACGCATCAAACGTTCCACATGGTATTCCTTAACGTAACCATAACCGCCATGAATCTGAACAGCCTCTGTCGTTTGTTCCATCGCAACTTTTGAAGCATATAATTTCGCCATTGCGCTAGATTGACCATAATCTCTTCCCATATCCTTATCGATTGCAGAACGGTAAACCAATAGCTTTGCAGCTTCAATTTCAGTTGCCATATCAGCGATTTTAAACGCGATTGCTTGGTGCTTGTATATTTCCTTACCAAACGCTTTTCGTTCCTTGGAATAAGCAACAGACAATTCAAATGCACCACCAGCAATTCCAAGAGCTTGAGCAGCAATTCCAATTCTACCACCAGCAAGAACTTTCATGGCGAATTTAAATCCAAATCCATCTTCACCGATTCTGTTTTCCTTTGGAACTTTCACATCATTGAATAATAAAGTATGTGTATCGCTTCCACGAATCCCCATTTTATCTTCTTTTGCGCCAACAATAAAACCTTCCATTCCTCTTTCGATGATGAAAGCGTTGATGCCTTTGTGTCCAGCTTCCACATTCGTTTGTGCAATTACCAAGTAAACAGAAGCCGAAGAACCGTTTGTAATCCAGTTTTTTGTTCCGTTTAATATGTAATGATC
>JBIKZR010000158.1:0-5190 GCA_044354635.1 Crocinitomicaceae bacterium
AGCGAAGGGGAATTGCTGCAAATTGAAAAAGCAAGACGATTAGACATAACGGAAGACGTTTATTTCGATGTTATTCGTAAAAAAACAGCTTCTCTAATTGCTACCTGCTGCGAAGGTGGCGCTATTTCCGTAGACAGAGAAGATATGTCAGCAACCATGCGGCAATTTGGAGAACTCGTTGGCTTGGCATTTCAAATTAAAGACGATATTTTTGACTACGGATCAGATGATGGAATTGGAAAACCAACTGGAAATGACTTGCGTGAACGTAAAATGACATTGCCATTAATATATGTGCTTAATACTGCTCCAAAGAATATAAAAAAGGAATTAATATCTATTGTGAAAAACCACAACGATGATCCAAAGTATATTGCACGCGGGATAGAATTAGTCGTCTCTGGGGGTGGAATTAAATATGCCACAGCCAAGATGATGGAATTAAAAAGACAAGCGTTACAACTTTTGGAGGGAATTCCGGATTCTGAATCCAAACGTTCAATCATTGGTCTTGTCGAATATACAACTCAAAGGAAAAAATAATAACCGATAGAAATGAAACATATTGTTGCGTTACTTATGATGGCTCTTCTCTTTGCATGTGCAGAAGAAGTTGAAAAACAAAAGACTCCCGAAAAAGAAGAAATTTTGGTGGAAATTAAAAACGGAATTTACACGGAATGGTATCCGGGTAAAAAGCAAATTAAATACACGGGAGGACAAGATGAAACCCAACGTAGAAATGGCGTCTGGACTTTTTATGGTGAAGATGGGAAAGAACTTTCTGTAACCATGTACGATCATGGTTTGCGAGAAGGTTTTACAGTAGTAAAATACCCGAATGGAGCATTGCATTACCGCGGAGAATACAGCAAAGATAAAACGGTTGGTATCTGGACAACTTACAATGAAAAAGGCGAATTTCAATCCGAACAAGATTTCGGTTACCCTAAACAAGACAGCGTAAAATAATGTCTAAGATTCCCGCTCATATCATAGATGACATAATGCAAACTTCTCGCATCGAAGAGGTAATTGGCGAATTTGTCAACTTAAAAAGAGCGGGCTCAAACCTGAAAGGCTTAAGTCCTTTTACAGATGAAAAAACACCATCCTTTGTTGTTTCACCAGCAAAACAAATATTCAAATGTTTTTCGACTTCTAAAGGTGGTTCAGTTGTAACTTTCCTAATGGAAAAAGAACATTTTTCCTACCCAGAAGCGTTACGGTGGTTAGCAGATCGATATGGGATTCAAATTCCGGAAGACGAACCAGCGACTGCTGAAGAAATCGCCGCGATTACAGAACGGGAAAGTCTATATATCATTAATGAATTTGCCAAGGAACATTTTCTGAATAATTTACAAAACTCAGATGAAGGTAAAGCAATCGCACTTTCCTATTTTGAAGAACGTGGTTTTCGCAAAGATATAATCCAGAAATTTCAACTAGGATATTGCCTAAATTCAGGCAATGACTTCACCACCGCAGCTCTTGCAAAAGGCTATAAATTAGAGTACTTAGAAAAAGTTGGACTCGTAAAAACGAAAGATGAACGCCACTTTGATTTTTTCAGGGGACGCGTTATATTTCCTATTCATAGCGTATCAGGTCGCGTTCTTGGTTTTGGTGGACGCACATTAATCACAGACAAAAAAGTTGCAAAATATTTCAACTCTCCAGAAAGTATAATTTACAATAAAAGTGAAATTCTTTATGGTTTACATTTTGCAAAAGGAGATATTGTAAAATACGACAATTGCTTCCTTTGTGAAGGATACACAGATGTAATCAGTATGTATCAGGCTGGCATTCAAAATGTTGTTTCCTCTTCTGGAACTTCGTTGACGAAAGATCAAATTAAATTAATTCGCCGATACACACAAAATATCACGATATTATTTGATGGTGATCCCGCTGGAATTAAAGCCTCGTTTCGCGGTATAGATTTGATTTTGGAAGAAGGAATGAATGTAAAAGTTGTTCTATTTCCCGAAGGAGAAGATCCAGATTCCTTTTCAAAAAAATCTAGCTCGACAGAACTCGATGACTATATTAAATCCAGTACACAAGATTTTATTTCCTTTAAAACAGCTATTTTACTAAAGGATAGCAATAACGACCCAATCAAACGGGCAGAATTAATTCGCGAAATAGTGCATTCTGTCGCTTTGATTCCAGATCAAATTACGCGAAGCGTTTACATGCAGCAAATTGCCGTAAAATTTGATATTAGCGAACAAATAATTTCCAATGAGCTTATTAAATTGCGGAAAAATGTCATCGCAAAACAACTGCAAGAGCCGGAAATTAGAGAAATACCGGTTGAAAAACAAGTTGAATCCTACCAACAAATAGAAAAACTAGATACGAACGAAATATCGTTGCACGATGAGTTCAATTTGATTCGTCTGATGGTTAAATATGGCACTCGCGTTGTTCAAACGGAACAGTTGGGAGAAGATGGAAAATCTATGGTTGTTGAAACTAGCGTTATCGAATTGATTTTTCACGAACTGGATAAAGATGAATTGACATTCTCTCATCCATTATATTCTAAGATTCACAGCCTTTTTGCGGAAGGTCTCGCAGAAAAACAATTACTTTCTACACAGTATTTAAAAAGATTGGAAGACCAGGAAATTGTAAAATTTGTTTCTGACATCGACTCCAATGATTATGAATTAAGCACCAAATGGCTGAGTAATTACAATATTGAGACACGCACAGAAGGAGATCGTTTAAATGAAGCAATCAAAAATTCAATTCTTGGATTCAAATCCTTTAAAATAGAAAATAAAATTCGGGAAATACGCTTAAAACTAGAGGATGTTGAAAATCTGACAGATACAGAAATGATGGAATTATTAGCCGAACAAATGGTTTATGAACGTATTAAAATTGTTTTTGCAGATAAATTAGGTCGAATTATATTACGTTAATTATGCTCAGTCAAACACTTTTTAAATTAGGACCGTATAATGTTTGTCTTTGGAACATTATTTTATTAGCCATCATATTTTTCACTTCTATCATTTTAAGACGTGTTATCCACCGATTCTTGCGTCGCTATCTTAAAAGTGCAAATATTCGTGTGGAAGGCCGCGGACTTACCTGGCTAAAACTTATAAGCCAAAGTATTTATATTCTAGCTTTTTATATTGCCATTATTAGTTTTAACATCAATAATGAAGACGTTACTTTTACGGATTTTTTAGATTTCAATATAATTGAAACACGGAAATTCACTTTAAGTTTTTACCATATACTTGTTATTTTCGCCGTGTTTTTTGGCGCAAGAATGCTATTGAATATTGTAAAAATATACATCAGTAAAAAGTTCCGAAACAAACCGAATTTCAATGCTGGAACCGAATTTATATATGTTCAAATTGCAAAATATGTCATCTATATTTTCGCTATTCTTACAAGTTTAAAAGCGGTTGAAATTGATCTTTCCCTATTGATTACAGGTTCGTTAGGTATTTTTGTTGGAATTGGCTTAGGATTACAGGACGTTTTCAAAGATATGTTCTCCGGTTTTGTTCTCTTGTTTGAAGGAAATGTCCGCGTTGGAGATATTGTGGAAATTTCAAATGGTGGAAAATCAGACGCAATCGTTGCTAAAATACTGAAAATAAATGTTAGAACAACCCAAATTGAAACGCGAGAAGGAAATGTTTTAATTTTACCCAATTCAAAATTAACCCAGGAATATGTCGAAAATTGGAGCCATGGTTCAGATTTGTCCCGCTTCATGATTAAGGTTTCTGTTGCCTATGGAACAGATTGCGAATTGGTGTCTCGACTTCTCAAACAGGCAGCTCTGGCGCATCCAAAAGTCAGGAAATCTGAACCAGTAGAAGCACGTTTGTCGAATTTTGGAAATAATGGCTTGGAACTCGATCTTGTTTTTTGGGCAGACCAAAGCTGGGATATTAATTTGCATAAGTCAGAAATCCGCTTTGAAATTGACCGCCTTTTTCGACAATATGAAATCGTTATTCCTTTCCCCCAAAGCACAATTCATTTTTCGGATAATACAATTTTGAAATAACGAATCTTCGTATTGTGATTCTTTTTTACGCAGAAAATCAAACAAGCATAAATTTATAGCGCTGAATCGTATTCTCCAATCCCAAATACAGTGCATCCGAAATCAAAGCGTGACCAATTGAAACTTCGGCTAAAAATGGAATGGAACTTTTGAAAAACTTTAAATTTTCCAAGCTTAAATCATGTCCGGCATTTATTCCAATACCAAGTGAATGTGCCAATTCAGCAGCTTGGATATAGGCTTGAATTGCATTCGCTGGATTTTGTTGAAAATTTTCAGCGTATGGACCTGTATACAACTCGATTCTGTCCACTCCAGTTTTTGCTGCAAATTCAATATTTATCAAATTTGTATCGCAAAATATAGAACTTTTGACTCCTTGACTTCTAAATTGCTGTACTAAATCTGTCAATAAGTCTACATTTTTTTGTGTATCCCAACCTGCATTTGAGGTTAGAACAGTTGGTAGATCAGGAACCAAAGTAGCTTGTGTAGGGCGAATTTCTTCAATTATTTTTAAAAAACGAGCATCCGGAAATCCTTCAATATTAAAATCCTTTTTTACCACTTTCTTTAAATCGTATACATCTTGCAGGGTAATATGTCTTTCGTCTGGACGTGGATGAACGGTTATTCCATCTGCTCCAAATCGTTCACAGTCCATTGCAACTTGAACGACATTTGGAGTATTCCCACCTCTCGCGTTGCGGATAGTTGCTATTTTATTTATATTGACACTTAACATAGTCATAATACGGTACAATTTTTGACAATCCAAAAGTACAAAGATCAAAAGTAATTTACTACTTTGGCAGTAACAATGAGAGCAAAAGAATTAATAACAGAAGAAATTCCTCCCCTAACACACACTGATTCAGGTGAAAAAGCTTTGCGATGGATGGATGAATTTAAAGTTTCACATTTACCCGTTTTGAAGAATGGAAATTTCGTCGGTGTAATTTCTGAATCCGATGTTTTAGATAAAATGGACATTGTTGAATCTCTGGATAAGCTATTTGATCATCTTCCTCGTCCGTATGTATTTGAAAATGCGCATATTTATGAAGTGCTTTCGAAAATTTCAGAACACCGCATAAGTATCTTGCCAATCTTGGATGAAAATGAAAAATACC
>JBIKZR010000159.1:0-5155 GCA_044354635.1 Crocinitomicaceae bacterium
TCTAACTTTAAAACGGATAGAATTTGATTGACTTTAACCTCAATATCCCACGCATTTAATTCAGTTAATTCTTCGTAGCATTCGTTGATGACTTCCTCATTTCCTTCGCGCATTGCCTTGTTGTATTTTTTTACAACTTGTAATTCAGGAAGATCGTGGGAAAAAACTGCTTCTAAAATTGTATGCGTTTCGTCCAAATTTTCACTTTGCTCCATAAACGCCACACGAATATCGTTTCTGTATACTATGCGTCCGCTATCGTATGGCTCCAACTCCATTAAACAACGTAATAAAGTAGTTTTTCCATTCCCGTTTTTGGCAACGATTGCTACTTTTTGTCCAAGGTCGATACCGAAGGATAAATCGGAAAAAATAATACGGTCACCAAAGGATTTGGTGAGATTTTCAACAGAAAGATAATTCATGAATTTAACGCAAGCGATTAAGTGAATCGATCAGTGACTTGTCCCGTTTGATCGCAATATTTGCAAGGAAAGAAAATGGCAATCCTGCAACAAAAAGCAGGTATCCTGCTCCCAATTCTCGTTTGAAATTTTCTGCAATAAATGCATCTCCTCCAACGAAAGAAAAAACTACCATTCCGATAGTTAGCATTAAGTAAATATAAAAAGTCATTCGAGCCAATTTCAGCTGACGTGTAAGGTTTTTATAAGCCATTAAAGTAATAAAAGCGAGTAATACGAGTGAAATTGTGGAAATATACAAAGGGTAGCTATTTAATTCAACCACTTTATCCGTTGCTTTGTCGTAGCCATTGAAACCAAACGAATTTAATTTATAAACCGTTTCATCTGTTATGTACTTGAAAATTGTTGAACCAGCTGTAACGATGGATAAAAACACCATTGCAATTACCAAGTATAAAGTTTGAATTCGCTGAATCATTGTATTGTTTTATTTTTCACAAAGTTAGACATTTCAAGCGAAAAACATAGCACTGCAAATTAAGAATGATGCGTAAAAAGCTATTTTTTCTGAAAATTACTTCTCGTAGTATTTTGTAAATTCCACTTGTTTGAAATCGGAGACACAGCCGCCATCTCGGTAAACCATTTCTATACGAGAAAAGTTTTTTTGTTTTATGTCGTGGTTAATTTCCAGTTGAAAACCCTCAAACACGGATGGATTGTCAATATTTGAGCCAATTGTACTTGCTCTTTCTTCCACCAATTCCTTGTCATTGAAATATTTAACAGAAAGTAAAGGATTACAGTCGGGGGAATTTAATTTAATTTCCCCTTTCAAACTGGCGACAAAGCTATTTTCCTCTTTCCCTGGGAAATACACCAAGGTTGGAATATTATCTACCGTGTCTAGCTGCACATTTTCGGACTTTTCCAAAGGAAAATTTTTC
The DNA here is from genome assembly GCA_044354635.1 of Crocinitomicaceae bacterium. Lineage (GTDB taxonomy): Bacteria > Bacteroidota > Bacteroidia > Flavobacteriales_D > Crocinitomicaceae > M0103. The sequence continues at coordinate 1,376 of JBIKZR010000159.1, forward strand.
CAATTAGCAGCAGAAACCATGTTGGCCTTCCATTGCATATTCAACTTTCTTTCTGGTAATTTTTCTCGTATCAAATCAAAATCTACCATCCAGCGGTATCTTTTTTCCTTTTTGTGATAAATATACTTGAAATAGTGGTAATTCATTTCTCCATAATGCAGAATATCTGTATTAAATTGGAATTGAAACAATTGGTAAAAATATATGCCGCCGCAAAAAATAATTGTGCTTAGAATTAACACGAATCTACGGGCGAATTGAAATAAATAAAGAATCGGAAATAAGAATAAAGGGAGCAGTTCTATCATCGCCCGCATTCCCAATCCGCCGCCATAATCCCAGCACCACCAGGCAGAAATAACATACAGCCAAATGAAAACGGTAACGCACCAGCCGATAAAAAAGTAGGATTTTGCATGTTTTCTAAAAAAGTATAAACCAAAAAATACTAGAAGCATAATTGGCGCGTAAATAAAAAATCCTTTGTGAAAACTAAACAAGACATTCAGGAACTGCGGCGTTAGGGCATTCGTAAAACCTTCATCGCCGTAGCTATACAAACTCCACGTGCCATTTTGATCGAATTGCACCAATAAATGGACGAACAACGGAATCGCAGCTAAAAAAACTCCAGTAGCCAACTGGAAATACTGTTTTAGAAACAAATTTTTTAACCTGTTTGCAAAAGCTGAAAATGAATCGAAGAAAAAAGGTAGAAGGAGGATCACTAAGATATTAATCGGGCGAATAATTGCTATTAATCCGAGAATAAAAAATGCTAAAATCAACGCTTTAGGCTTTTTGCTAATTACCCAGCGCTGCGCTATGTTTAAGAAGCACGCAACCATGGAAAAGGAATACACGTGCGACATAGAAACCCAGAACGAAGTGTACATATTTAGGTTTGTCCCAAAAGTAATCGCAACGATTGCAAGAAGAATGGAAAACCGACTAAAACCCAAGCGGGTAAACAAACTTAACAAGGCGACAATTCCGATTAACCAATAAAACAAAGCTGCAATTTGAATGGAAAATCGATACCCAAGCGAATAACCATCTGCTTTCCAATTATTCCAAACATGTAATTGGTGTGCAATAGAATAGAAAGGTGCTTGCAGCAATGCCGTACCGATATAAAACTTATTTTTAGCGGTATTCGTCGCCGAATTTTGCTCCAGCATTCCAAAATATTTCTTTTGCGGATATAAGCGGTCTACGTGTTTGTAAAATCCAAATTTTGCGCTATCCGGATAAACAATATACTGCGGTAAATAAGCGTAATAGCCATTTCCATCGCTTAAAATTGGATTAAAATCTTTCTCTTTACTGGAGGTATAACCAAACCTGTGATCTGCTTGTGAAAAAAGTATTAAAAGAAGCAATAAAACCGTAAAAAAAGCAAAAATCTTACTGTTTAGAAACGGAACTATTTTATCAAACATTGTGACGTGAATTTTGTAATAGTAAAAAATCCAGCAGTACAATTGCCGCCATTGCTTCTACGATTGGAACAGCTCTCGGAACAACGCAAGCATCGTGTCGGCCTTTTCCCTCCAAGTTTATTTTTTCACTATTCTTATTGATCGATTCCTGCGATTGCATAAGTGTTGCAACGGGTTTGAAAGCAACTCGAAATTCTATTGGCATTCCGTTGGAAATCCCGCCTTGTATTCCGCCACTGTTATTGGTTCGCGTTGATCCGTCTTCTTCAAAAATATCGTTGTGTTCCGATCCGCGCATTTCAACGGATGAAAATCCACTCCCAAATTCAACGCCTTTTACAGCATTGATAGATAGTAAAGCTTTTCCTAATTCCGCATGCAATTTATCAAACACTGGTTCACCGAGTCCGGCAGGAACATTCAGAACAACGCAACGTATGCAGCCACCAATGGTATCGCCGTCTTTTCTAACGGACAAAATGAGTTCTTCCATGCGTTCCGCTGTTTTATTATCCGGACAACGAACAGCATTTGCTTCAATGGAATCGTGTAAAAAGAAAGAAGTTTCTTCTAAACAAACATTTCCGATTTGATCAACATACGTAGAAAATTCAATGGAATGTTTTGCTAAAATTTGTTTTGCGATTGCACCAGCCACTACCCTACTTGCCGTTTCGCGCGCACTAGACCGTCCACCACCGCGGTAATCCCGAAAACCGTATTTTTTTTCGTAGGTAAAATCTGCATGGGAAGGACGAAAAGAATCCTTTAAATGCTCGTAATCTGCTGATTTTTGATTTTCATTTGGAATGGTAAAACCAATTGGCGCACCAGTTGTTTTACCTTCGTAAATTCCCGATAGAAATTGCACGGTATCCGATTCTTTACGCTGCGATACAAGGGAAGATTGTCCTGGTTTTCTTCGGTCTAATTCCAATTGAATTTGTTTCAAATCCAAATTAATATTTGCTGGAACGCCATCTATAATTCCACCAATTGCTTGACCATGAGATTCGCCAAATGTTGTTAAGCGAAAAATTGTACCGTAAGAAGATCCTGCCATGCCATAAATATACGTATGAATTTTGAATGAGTATTCTCCATCCAACTTTCAAATATACCAAATCTATCTTTTCTGTAAAAAAAGAGGAAACGTTGGAAGACATTGAGTTAAAAATTAGCCGTTGTTTATTCCATTTTTTTTTCGATTGTAAGTAACTATTTTGTAGCTTGTAGATGATATTACCCACAAAACATAAAAATTATATATTTTTTACACTTCAGAAAACAAAGTAAGCGTATCTTTGTTAAAAGTTTTACACTTACACATTAAAGTAATACTATTAAATGATTGTTCAAATTAAATTATCGCTGCCAAGTTGCACATATTTAAGAGATCCACAAGAAACGAAACTTGGGGTTTCCATTATTCAAAATAGCATTGATCTGATGGATGAAATCGGATTTGAGGCCTTTACATTTAAAAAATTGGCAGTAAAAATGGAATCTACAGAAGCTTCTATATACCGCTATTTTGAAAGTAAAAATCAATTATTACTCTTTTTATACGCTTGGTATTGGGCATGGGTAAATTACAGAGTAGAAACGAGCACACAAAATTTACCGGATGCAGAATCAAAATTAAAAACTGCTATTAAGATATTGATTAGTCACTCAGAAGAAGATGAGAAATTTCAGTTCATCAATGAAATAAAGCTACGTCAAATCATTGAGAATGAAGGGATAAAATCTATATTAACCAAAAGAATTGATGAAATTAATAAAGCTGGGGCCTTTGAAAATTACAAAATATTAGTTGGCACATTGGTGCAATGGTTGTTAGTTATTCGGCCAGACTATCCGCATCCGAACATGCTAATTACAACGATTATTGAAGGAGCGCATATTCAGCATTTTTTCGCAGAACATTTGCCGAGATTGACGAATAACGGAAATGAAAACGATTCCGTTGAACAATTTTTTCTAAACCTGCTCAACCAATTACTTTTTCTAAAAAACGATTAAAATGTCAAAAAGAATAAATTCACCATGGAAGCGCTTATCCGATTTGTTAAATCTTGACAAAGCGGAAGTAACCCAACTCTACATCTACGCTGTTTTTAGCGGTTTAATTGGTCTAAGTTTACCACTTGGAATCCAATCGGTTATTCATTTTATTCAAGGAGGAAAAATTACTACTTCCTGGATTCTCCTTGTTGTTTTTGTTATCCTTGGCGTTATCATAACTGGTATTTTACAGATACTTCAGCTTCGAATAACCGAAAACATACAGCAACGCATCTTTACGCGGTATTCGTTTGACTTTGCTTTCCGTTTC
>JBIKZR010000160.1:0-5154 GCA_044354635.1 Crocinitomicaceae bacterium
CTACAATTCTCCAAACGAAAAATTTAGAAATGCAAAATGCGGCTTTTGATGCATATACAAAGGAAATGCAGGGACATATAAAAAGCAAAAACAGTTTGGATGTGCAAATTCAAGCCAACAGTGCTTTTTTAGAAACGGAAGAGGAAAATAGGTTAAAAAGTTTGTCGGTTTTAGAAATGGTAGTGGAAAATGCCAATTCAACAAATTCTGGTACGTCCTTAAGTGACGATGCCGAGCGACAAAAAGTAAAAACGGCAATTGAGGAACAAGCGATTCGAAATTCGGATGTTTTGTTGGAAACCTTGAAGAAAAAAGGCGAAAATGCGGAGAAGGTGCTAACCATGAACGAGGAAATTAAAACGGATGCAGCATCTGCCAATTTACAGCAGCAAGATAAAAACTACAAAACCCAAAAAACGCTGAATTCGGTTGACAATAGCGTACAAGTGAAATCCAAAATCGCCAATACGCTTGGACAGGAATATCCGGAAGGAGTTTCTCAGGAATCGTTTACGCAGAAAGATAAAAACGGATTGATGACAGCAATACTAACGCGCAGAATTGTAGTTATTGACGGACACGGCGATGTGTATGTTCGAACGCAAACACTTCAAGCAATTACGTATTCAAAAAATGGACAAGCAATAACAGAATACCACTGGCAAAAAGAAACAGATGGAGCACAGTTGGAAAAACACTATTAAATTCGCACTCATTATATTTCTTGTTGGTTGTCAACCGGAAAAAGAGCCGGTTTTTAAAGAAGGATTTATTTTTCAGGGAGAAACGCAAGGAACAACCTATCAGGTAATTATTGCGGAAGATGAGGTGAATTTCACCAAGTTAGAGATTCAAAACCTTTTAGCGGATTTTGATACCGTTTTATCCACGTATATCGATTCTTCTTTAATCAGTAAAATAAACAGGATGGAAGGGTCTGCTTTCTTTACCGATTCTACTGGATATTTTAAAGAATGTTACGAAGAAAGCATAACTGTTTTCCATACAAGTAACGGCGCGTTTGATTGTTCCGTTTTCCCACTTGTAGAAGGTTGGGGATTTATGCAAAATGTTGAAACGCCATTAAATAAGACCAAAATTGATTCGATTCTTCAATTTGTTTCTTCAGAAAAAGACAAATTACATAGGGTTAATTTCACGGATCAAACCATACATTTCACAAAAATAGACAAGCGTTTTAAAATGGATTTTAATGCCATTGCTCAGGGTTTAGCAGTGGATAAAATTGCTGAATTTATTGAATCGAGAGGACACAAAAATTATTATGTTGAAATTGGTGGTGAGTTGATCGTCAAAGGAAGAAATAGATCAGGGGAAAATTGGAATATTGGAATTGATGTACCAAAGGTAAATGAACAAGAAGATGGTGTTCGTCGCTTGGAAAGTATTTTATCCATTACAAATAGAGCGATTGCAACTAGCGGGAATTATAGGAAATACTACGTTAAAAGCGGTAAAAAATACGCACATTGTTTAGATCCTAGAACAGGTTTTCCCGTTAATCATTCTTTATTAAGTGCGACCGTAATCTCGGACAAATGCTCTACTTCGGATGCGTACGCAACTGTATTTATGGTAATGGGCTTGGAAGGAACTAAAAAGTTTTTAAGCAGTCACCCGAAATTAAAACTGGAGGTTTACTTACTTTATGATCTGACAAATGGAAAAATTGGCAGGTTTAAAAGTACGGGAATGAAGAAATATTTCAACGATTAATAAAAAAGCTTTTTACTAAATCGTAGTTTTTTATTTTTTTGCAATATTCATTGTGCGTAACTCTTTTTACTTCTTGAAATTGGCGCAGCATTTCACGCTAAATTCACTTCAAAATAAATAAAATGAACACACCTAAAATTGTATTTGCTCTCCTAATCTTGGCTAAATTATTTTTGGCTTCAACGATTGTCTTGTATTTTTGGAACGTGAATACCTTGGTTGAAATAACAAAATTGCCGCTATACGTATTGATTTTAACGGTCGTTTATATCGGTTTTCAAATGGTAACAAGAAGGTTTTCCAAAAAACAAAATTGGTGGGACTGGATTTATTATATCGGTCTTGCTGCCATTATGTTGCCTGTAGTTATGGCAAAGCCGGAAAACGAAAAAATATTTCACTTGCTAACTGATTTTGGAATTTTATTCCTTCTACTACCTGTTTTAATCGACGGTTTTTATTTTGTAAAAAATCAGAAAGAAGGTATATGAATGTACATTTTATAGCGATTGGTGGCAGTGCAATGCATAATTTGGCAATTGCCTTAAGTAGAAAAGGAACAGCCGTTACCGGATCCGATGATGAGATTTTCGAACCTTCTCGCACGCGGTTGGAAAGACAAGGGATTTTACCAGAAAAAATCGGATGGGAAGCAGAGCGAATTTCTACCAAAATTGATGCTGTAATCTTAGGAATGCATGCGCGCGAAGATAATCCAGAGTTGCTTCGTGCCAAAGAATTGAATATTCCAATCTATTCGTATCCGGAATATTTATATGAGCAAAGCAAAAATAAAATCCGAGTTGTTATCGGCGGAAGCCATGGCAAAACTACTATTACTTCCATGCTGTTGCATGTTGTGAATGAACTGAAAATGCAAGTAGATTACATGGTCGGGGCGCAACTAGAAGGCTACGATTGCATGGTGCAATTATCGGATCATGCACCAATTATGATTCTGGAAGGCGACGAATATTTGAGTTCGCCAATCGATCGCCGACCAAAATTCCATTTGTACCATCCAACCATCGCTATTCTAAGTGGAATTGCGTGGGATCACATTAATGTATTTCCAACATTTGAGAATTATGTGGAGCAATTTGAAACATTTTGTTCCCTAATTGAGCCGAACGGAACGTTGATTTATAACGTGGAGGATCCGGAAGTCAATAAACTGGGTGAAAAATTCGCTTCTTCCATAAAAACAATTGCTTACAAAACACCTCAATATTCGGTTATCGAAAATGGAACGCGTTTGTTTTTCGAAACTAAAACGTACGATTTAAATATATTTGGCGGACACAATTTGCAGAATTTAATGGGTGCAATGCGCTTGGGTGAAGCCATCGGTATTGATCCTCACGTGTTTTTCGAATCTGTTCAGTCTTTTACAGGAGCAGGGAAACGCTTGCAGAAAGTGGCAGAAAAAGATTCTTTTATCTTGTTTAAAGATTTTGCGCATTCGCCTTCAAAATTAAAAGCGACAACCAAAGCTGTAAAAGAGCAATTCAAAGATCGACACGTTGTTGCCTGCATGGAATTGCATACGTTTTCTTCCTTGAAAAAAGAGTTTCTACCGCATTACAAAGATGCCATGGCTATGGCAGATACTGCAATTGTTTATTTCAGTCCGGAAGTTGTAAAGCATAAAAAACTGGAGCCAATCACCAAAGAAATAGTAGCAGAAGGATTTGGTGGAAATGTAACCGTAATGACGGAAACTTCCGAAATATTAGATTTTATTCATTCAAAAAACTGGAATAATTCCGCACTATTGATGATGTCTTCCGGAAATTTTGATGGAATCGACTACGATGCTTTAGGAAAGGAATTATTGGCTGCGCTTTGATGCGTTTGAATAATCGAAATCAGGTAATTAGCTACGCTTTGATGCGTTTGAATAGAATCTTTCGGTAAATTATTGTCACTAATATACTGTAAATTGTTGCTAAAAGCAGCATGGAAAGAATAGATAGTGTTGCTGTAAATCCTGGTGATGCACCTTTTCGGTTGCTGTCTTTTAATTTCGCTTCAATAGCTTCTTTCGTCATAACTTCCGCGTCCGGCTGTGATGCTTTGAATACTTCCAATGCTTTTGGGTCGTTCACCATTTTTTCAATAGCGATTTCCTTTTTAGCCACTTGATTTGCATAATAGGAAGGATTTATCTTTGCGTAATAAAGATAAATGAAGATACAAACTAGCAAAACATATGGAAATCCTGCGCTTAGTGCATTTTTAATATCGTGCATAGCACTAGTTTCTTCAGTATCTTTTCTTTTTTGTACAAATAAACCAATTGAAATCGCAAGAAGCAATCCTAGAATATTCAATAAAACTGCTGGAGCAATAGTTTCCGGAAACAATCCCAAGTAAAAAAAGGATAGTTTCAAGAAGATCCAACTTACTGCGGCAATAATTCCTGTTTTTACGGTTGTTTTCATAATTCTAGTAAAAAAAATGTCCCGAAACGGAATTTCCATTTCGGGACAAAAATATAGATAATATTGGGATTAACTGTTCATAGAAACAAGGAATTCCTCGTTTGAAATAGTGTTCTCCATATGTGATTTTATAAATTCCATCGCTTCAATAGGATTCATGTCGGCAATAAATTTACGGAGCAACCAAATTCGTTGCAGCACATCTTTACTCACTAATAAATCTTCTCGTCGCGTTCCGGATGCTGTTATATCGATTGCAGGGTAAATTCTACGGTTCGATATTTTACGATCCAATTGTAATTCCATATTACCCGTTCCTTTGAATTCCTCGAAAATAACTTCGTCCATTTTAGAACCAGTTTCCGTCAATGCTGTTGCAATAATGGAAAGTGAACCGCCATTTTCAATTTTTCGGGCAGAACCGAAGAAACGTTTTGGTTTGTGCAGCGCATTTGCATCTACACCACCAGAAAGAACTTTTCCGGATGCTGGAGAAACAGTGTTGTAGGCACGAGCCAAACGCGTGATTGAATCCAAAAGAATACAAACATCGTGTCCACATTCTACCATTCTTTTCGCCTTTTCCAAAACCATATTTGCCACTTTTACGTGACGATCAGCTGGTTCATCAAAAGTAGATGCAACAACTTCCGCGCGCACGCTTCTTGCCATATCTGTAACTTCTTCTGGTCGTTCATCAATTAATAAAACGATAAGATACGTTTCCGGATGATTTGCTGCAATTGCATTCGCAACATCTTTCAAAAGCATGGTTTTACCCGTTTTTGGCTGTGCAACGATCATTCCACGTTGACCTTTTCCAATTGGCGCAAATAAATCCATTACACGAGTCGACAAAGATTCATTTTTGTGTCCCGTTAATTTGAACTTTTCGTCCGGAAAAAGTGGCGTTAAATATTGAAAAGGAACACGATCTCTAATGTAAGAAGGATGGCGACCATTGATAGATTCA
>JBIKZR010000161.1:0-5073 GCA_044354635.1 Crocinitomicaceae bacterium
TAGAAATTTCAGAAAAATCAAAAAATTGTTCAACATCCTTTTTATAGGCAATTGTTGTATGCTCCGAAAATCGTTTTTCGATATGAAGAAAATTTATAAAACTATCGAGTACAAAAAAAGGAGCCATAGGCTCCTTTACGTATCTTTTCAAAATATGTTACTACAATTCTGCTGAACGCAATCTTTGAACGTAAGCCGCTTTGATATTTGCCTGACGATTAATAATCGATGGCTTTACAAATTCTTTACGACGGCGCAATTCTTTCATGACATTAGTCTTATCGTACTTCTTTTTGTACTTCTTAAGCGCTCTTTCGATGTTTTCTCCTTCTTTTACCGGAATAATTAGCATATTATGAAATATTTAGTTTTTTATTTTTTACCTCAATAGGGGCTGCAAAGATATAAACAAAATATTTATACACAATACATATTTAATACTTATTTTAAAATTTCTCTTGAAATTACAATTTTTTGAATTTCGGATGTTCCTTCTCCGATTGTCATTAACCTTGCATCACGTAGGTATTTTTCTGCAGGATATTCTTTTGTGTAACCGTAACCTCCCATAATTTGCATTGCTTCATTACCGCATTTTACAGCCACTTCACTTGCATACAATTTGGCGAAAGCGCCTTCTTTTGTCAGGGATTGTTTACGGTTTTTTAAATCGGCAGCTTGAAAAGTCAATAATTCTGCAGCTTCAACTTGAGTCGCCATATCTGCTAGTTTAAAACCTATTGCTTGAAAATTAGCTATTGGCTGTCCAAATTGTTCTCGTTCTTTGGCATATTTTACTGATGCTTCAAATGCCCCTCTAGCAACGCCACAACTCAAAGCCGCGATAGAAATTCTACCGCCATCCAAAATCTGCATCGCCTGTTTGAAGCCCATTCCTACTTCGCCGATAACATTACTTTCGTGCACACGAACATTATCAAAGATTAATTCTGCTGTTTCGCTAGCGCGCACGCCGAACTTATCTTTTATTTTGACTGCAGAAAACCCAGGTGTTCCCTTTTCAATGATAAAGGCCGTGATTCCATTACTATCTAAAAGTTCACCTGTCCTAACCAAAACAACAGCAACATCGCCTGAAAGACCGTGTGTAATCCAATTTTTAGCACCATTTATAACCCAATAATCACCATCTTTTTTTGCGACTGTTTTCATTCGCATTGCATCCGAACCAGTGTTTGGCTCTGTTAATCCCCATGAACCAATCCATTCGCCGCTTGCTAGTTTAGGCAAGTATTTTTCCTTTTGCTCTTCATTACCATGGTAATAAATATGTCCCGTACACAGTGAATTATGAGCTGCCACGCTCAATCCAATACCACCGCACACTTTTCCCAATTCAATGAGAGCGGTAACATATTCGAAATAGCCGAAACCAGAGCCGCCATAAATTTCAGGAATATAAATACCCAAAAGACCAAGCTCGCCGATTTTTTTGATGGTTTCAACTGGGAAAATTTCCTCATCGTCCCATTTTTTCATGTTTGGTTTGATTTCTTTTTCAGAAAAATCACGTACCATTTGCGCAATCATCTTTTGATTTTCGTTTAATTCAAAATTCATCTCTTTGCTTGTTTGTTAGTGTTTATTAAAGCTCTTTAGTAGCTGACTAAGTCAATTGTGTTTTTACTGTAATTCTGAAGTTTTTTCGCGCCATCGAGAAAACTTAAGGAAACCAAAAAGTTAAATCCAACGACTTCTCCACCACATTTTTGGATTAATTCTGCAGCAGCGGAAGCGGAACCTCCAGTTGCTAATAAATCATCGTGGATAAGTACTTTTTGCCCAGGTTTTATAGCATCGGTGTGCATTTCAATTGTCGCTGTACCGTATTCTAATTCGTAATTATGGCTGATTTTTTTATATGGTAATTTACCTTGTTTTCGAATCAAAATAAATGGAACTCCCAAACGAATTGCTAAAGGATAACCAAATAAGAAGCCTCTACTTTCAATACCAGCAACGGCTTCAATTCCTAAATCTTTATACATTTCAACAAGGTGGTCAATAATGTCTGCTGATAAAGCAGGGTCCAACATGATCGTTGAAATATCTTTGAAAATTATTCCTTTTTTCGGGAAATCTGGCACGTCCCTAATTACACTTTTTATTCTTTCTTCCAAATTCATTTCACAAAGTTAAATATGGTTTTAATTTTTCAAACATTTCTTCATCCAATAAAACAGATTCTTTTATTTCTTCGATTGATTTAAATTTGCCTTTTTGAGCTCTTATTTTAATTATTGAATTTGCCGAACTCCAATTCAAATAAGGATGATCCTTTAGTTCCTCCACAGTTACTGTATTTAATTCGATACGTTTAATTTTTTCCGAATCCACTTCAATATATTGTTCTATCGAATTAAGTTTTTCAATATCAAATTTCCAAATTTCTAAAAGTTGCTCTTTGCGCAAAAATCCACCAAGTCGATCGCGGTGTTTTAATATGTTCTTGGCAAAAAAAGCGCCTATTCCTGGTATTTCCTCCAATTTTTCTTGATCCGCTCCATTTAATTCAATCCTAGAAAATAGTTTCGTTTCTTTCTTCATATTTGATGCAAAATCTGCTTTTTCTGGATAAATTGTCGAGTCTTTAATAAGATTGTATAATTGATCTGGAATAAAAACTATTTTCTTTAGTTGTTCATTAGAATAAATTCCTCGTTCGGTAAATTTTAAAACAACCACAGCTTGCTTATTACTTAATCCTAAATGCATCCATTCTTCCATAGAATAGCTATTTGGATTGAATTTACATGGTGGAATTTTAAATCGGTTTTTCTTTTTATAGTTGCTTTTGTATTTCTTTCGCTCATAATTTGATTTAAAAGCGCTCCGCTTTATCTCTTTAATTTTTTCTGATGACACAAAAAAAGTCTCTTCCTGTTTCAGAGAAAACAAAATTCTCGGTGTAAAGACCACTAAAAGAGAGATGATGATAAAAATAAAAACGCCTCTTTTACTCCTTTTTGAAACAAAAAATGGATTCACATTACCCATATTTGCAATTTCTATTGCTGTTCATCGTTATTTTCACTAAAAGAATCTGGCTCTTCCTTTTTGGGCATCGTCAAAACTTTGTAAAAAAAGAAACCAGTAATTGCAGTAACTAATACTTCCGTCACTAACATCATAATCAAGGACCCTGTACTCATAATTCTACTCTTTTTACACGTTGAACATATGCTTTATATACAAGTAAAGCAATTAATAACCATAAAATAATCAAGAACCACCTGCTTACATTTTTGAACAACATCGTCTTTTGTTCTTCTTTTATTTTCGAGACCCGATAGCTTGCTTCTTTTGAAAGTTTCAACAACTCCCTTTGTTTCTTTATTAATAAATAAGTGGAAACATTTAACGTTTTATTTTTATCCAATTTATCATCCGAAAAACTTGTGCTTAAATATTCCGTTTTAAAATCTGCCTTTTCAATTAATAAGTTTTGCTGAACGCCAATTTTAGTATTAATCTGGGTAGTATCTTGATAAAATGCAATTTTTTCATAGGAGGATTTGTGTTTAATTGTATCCATAATACCAGGAATACTTTGTATAAAAACAAAACCTAAAAGCAAAGGAGTGACATATTTAATGATAAAACGAAAGATCTTTGGAACTTTTATATCTGACCCATTAATAATTTCTGCCCAACCTTTTTCCATTCCAAAAATCCATGCGAAGAGAATAATTTCAACCAAAGCAAAGACTACTAAAGAAACGGTTCCTGCCCAATAATCGTATTCATCAAAAACACCATTGTTAAAGAAAAGCACCGTTGGCAAGCCTAATAAAAACACGGTTAAACCAAACATCCAAGCTGCATTTTTTTCTTTCCATCCAAATTCATCCTTCAAAAAAGCCATTACTGGTGTTCCCATTGCAAGTGAGGATGTGATTCCAGCAAAGAATAATAATCCAAACCATGCAACTCCTGCAAAAACGCCCATAAGTCCGCCCCATTGTTCAAATAAATAAGGCATTGTTTTGAATCCAAGACCAAGTCCGCCACCATCGCTAATCAAATCTTTCAAGCCATCAATCCCAAGATATCCAACCGAAATAGGAATTAAAATTGCAGAACCTAAAACAATTTCAACAAATCCATTCATCCAACCAGCAGACATTGCATTCAATGCGACATCGTCTTTGCTCTTAAGGTAGGAAGAATAACATTGAATGGAGCCCATTCCAATGGAAAGTGTAAAGAATATTTGTCCAGCAGCAGCCAACCACACTTTTGGCTCCCATATGCTATCAAATTTTGGCGTCCAAAGGAAATCTAAACCTTTTAAACCATCAAAAATAGCCCCATTTTCTCCTGCTTGAATCGTAACCGCCTTGTATGCAAGAAACGCACCAAATAGCAGTAAAAGCGGCATCCCGATTTTCGCAGCCTTCTCTACTCCTCCTTGCAAACCTTTAGATAAAATCCAAGTGTTTAAAAGCAAACAAATTACCCAAAAGAAAATTGGTTCAGGACTCGAAAGGGAAACATACTTACTAAAATGGGAAGCGACTTGCCCTTGCGATTGTCCCCCAAAAGTATCTGCGACTGTATGCCAAACATAGGAAAGTGTCCAAGACTCTAAATAACAATAGTAAGCAGCTACTGCGAGATTGGTGAAAATTCCAAAAACTCCAATGTATTTCCAAATTTTTCTTCGATCCATTGCGTCCAAAATAAATGGCGTAGAATGGTTTCCTGATTTTCCACCAAAACGACCGACAGACCACTCGACAAATAATAATGGAATTCCCATCAATAAAAAACAAACTAAGTAAGGAATGATAAATGCACCACCGCCATTTTCAATTGCCTGAACAGGAAAACGAAGAAAATTTCCTAAACCAACAGCATTACCAGCCATTGCTAGAATTAAACCGACACGGGATCCCCAGCCAGAAGTTTCAGTATTAGACATACGTTAATTTTAGTTTGGACGAATATACTATTTTTTCTTTTAAGAAGATTAAATCAAATCAAGTGTTTCCTCAATTGTTTTGGGAGCATATCCTAATCTATTTTTGGCCTTTGTCAAATTAAAACCAG